>CAZKHC010000170.1:0-3925 GCA_964552135.1 uncultured Algimonas sp.
ACCACATGAAGCTCAAAATATTTAGTGTACACTCCGTCTGGGAAAGCAGTCCATGTCCCTACAGGTAACGTCAAACTTCTATCGGTAAGGTTCTCAGCCAGACCCTCCCATAGTCATCCAATTCAACACTACAGCCGTTCAGAACAACATTAAGAAGTACCCATGAAACCAACCGTCAAGGTGTTGGGGTACTCCCATTATTGTCGTTGTCATTATCATTACAATTGTCACGAAATTTTGCCTCTGCTTTGTAGACGGTTGTCTTGCTGTGTAGTTTGCGTTGAGTGTAGGTCTATGGTCTAAGACGGTTATGGTTGGCAAGGCGACTTAGACCAGTACAAAAGCGGCTACGAAAGATGATTGAGTCTATTTCTCTGGCATCCTCAGGTCACAACTAGTCGATCAGTCGAGGCCTAACAACACGACGCAACGATTTTCAACGATGAAGTTCCACAACTCCCTTTCAACAATGTTTTGGAGTCTCCTGTCCTTCACAGCCGTCGGAGCTGTAGCTGTCAGGGTGCACGGGCGACGGGCACACCGAAGGAGGCGACGAATGAGGCGAAGAAACCAGGGCCAAAGGGCGAATGCCGCACGAAAGCGCGAGAGGGGACGAGCAACCTCCGTGGAAGCTCAAGTGAAATCGCCTCCGCCATGTGGATGGCACTCGGTAGGACAAGTAGCACTTGGGGTAGCAACTGACGGTTCGGTGGATGGGGACAGACCTGGGGTACATAGAAGGTCTTTGTTTGGTGGAAGGAGGGACAACGGGCAAGACGTTGCTAACATGAACTTTTCTTCTATGAGCGAAGGAGGAACCCTACAACGGGAACGTGTCACACAAAACGGAACCGCAGTTGCACGTAAAACAATGGGCAGACTCAGTGTAGTGGTGCCGTCTCCTTCACCCGGTCTCACCAGTGTGGTTGCTTCTTCACCCGGAATGATGAACGCTCGTGAATTAAGCACACCAGAAACCGCGGAACTGGAGAGAATAGATAAATCTGAGTCGCTACATCTCTCAGACATGTTAGTATATGTAGCTCAGGTGTATTAGGTTGTGGGGCATGGGATGTAGGGGTCACTATCCACACTTGAATGTTGGTGGTAATGGGTCTGAAAAAGTATAGGCGGAGCTGGCGTGTAGCAGGATTAATAATGCGAGGGATCTGAGATGACCACTTTCGATTGGATAGAATAAATCATAATGGTCTACTGATGCAACTCGAGGCACACAGTGACACCGTACCCGACAAGAGAGCAGAGTTTTTAAGAATTAGGAACGTTTTTAAGTTGTCTATAGTTATTTGTAACACCTTAATATTGCGAACTGGGAAAGATGAAAACGCGCAAGCCACAGGAATCTTAAATTTCTTACCAATAGAGATACATATTCATAAATTTCGTTTGTGGAGAATCTGCATGCAGCACTGCAATCGTGCGGTACAGGAAGTCATGTAGGGTATGTACCTACCTAGGAGAATCCGGGAGGCCGTAGCGTGTGTCCGTATCATATAAAACGTGTTGGGTTGTAGAAGGCGGTGGACGTTAAATGATAGCGTAGCACCGTCGACGCATATACATTTATGATACCAGAGAGCATTGAGAGATTAAGGGAGCTTGAGCTGTATACCTAGGTGGCCCAAAACACTATGTCAAGGTTGTCCATAGTTCTCAGCTATTTCCTCCTAGGAGCTGAATGGCGACGTTCCTGTGAATGCAACAAACATATCCCTCCAATTATGACATACCTGACAGTTTGCCAATTAATGCGACGGTGCGGTGCTCGAGCATCTGCCATATACACCATCCCGAATGAGGAGCTGTGCTTCGGAGTGAGAAGCCAATCCCTGTACGTCAGCGCAGGGGTTCACATGATGGTGGTGGCAATGAAAATGTCGGTGGTATTCAGGTTAGGCAAGTAAGAGTGAGAAGTTTGTTGTATACATGGAGACTAGAGAGTACAATGGATCAATAGTTTCATAGCGGCACATGCGGAGAATCATCAAGGATTGCTAATCTCAAAGTCTTAGAATATGTAGTACTATACCTTCCGGAGAACGTGTATCTGATGCCCTGCAAAGTACATTCTGCAGGTAAATGGCTATGTTTAGTTGTACAGAAAAAGAATACACTAACAGTAGTAGGCGCTACATGTTAGGAATAAAATGATCCACTTATGTACTGTGCATACGTTTGGTAGGGTGTAGATTAGGGTTGACAGCATCAATTGATTCGATCGAGGGGCCTTCACAGAATTTAGGAAGCAGTGAGCACCTTCCCCTTCATCACGATGTCCCGAGTCATGTCACTATCAACAACCACGATTAATCTCAACCCTTCAACCCGTCCCCCGCCCTACCGGCCAATGTTGAGCACCCCGCACCCACAACGCAAGCGTACGTAGTCTAGACTGTGGCACTCTCGGAACTGCGAAAACCCTCACGGAGTGTCCACACTCCGTGGACACTCCGTCCACCCACGTGACGACTAACGGTAAAGTGATGGTCATACAGTACTGCCACAATAACCTGTACATGTAACATGTTACTGTACCCGATGCAGTACTCTACTGGAAGTACCGTGAGAGCGGAACAAGCAGTACGAATAACATTAACTCCGTTTGTGAAAAATGAGAATAAAAGTGCCACTGCCCTCGTATGACTCTAACAAAGAGTCATACGAGCCAGCAGCTCGTATGACAGCACGGCGCGGAATCCGCAGAATCGGGCACAGACTGGGGTGGACACGGATTGTAGCGTTATCTCTCTGCCCGAAGCAACATAGTTCTCCCCCTCATTGGTTGTATCTCGGCGCCGTGGCACTGCACCCCACTGCTAAACAGCAATGCATTTGCAATTCACGAGGCCGACGAGCCACAACTTTATGCAGTGTGATCACGCGCGACGGCAGCCCTGCACTCACGCACGGTTTACGGCACGTGAAAAGTGCTCTACGGAGGATGGAGGACGAGGCCGCGCATGTATCTGTGTATCTAAAAAGTCGTCCCGAGCTGCTGACGTGGTACATATCAGTTTAGACAGAAACAGAAACTGATACAACGTCCGCGGGTGCAACGTAACGCCCAATTACAATGCCCCGGTATAATATCAAATGTTATAGAGTAGAAGTATGATGATCTAGCTAGGTGGGATGTACTGTCGGAACGGTTACACTGTAGGTTATCCGCCAGGGGCGTCCTACACTGAACGCTAAATTTATACACGTACACAAAGGCCGCATGCGCATGTACGTAAGAGGGTGAATGCGTGCACCCTAGTAGCAAATCGGGAGCGACGTTGTGGAATTAATGTTTGTCGTTTATGTTTTTAATCATCTAAGCTACCTCCACCTCAATCCTAACACACAATTCGAATGCTCTCCGCCTCATTCCCGAATTTCAATCTTCGAAAACTCAGCTACACAACAAGCACAAGAAGAGGTGACAAGTGAGCACGTATTTACAATGATAACTCCCTCCAATAATGATGTCTCCGGTGACTCACCTCAATTCTCTTCGTAAACGGAATCAACACACTTTCAACATGCAGGTTGATATTATTACATCTGTATAGGTCCATCGTATTTTAGAGTACAGGGGGGGGATTACAACCGTGCATCGTACCCTCGAGGGTAACATTGGTAATTAATACATGTAATATATCATAATATCATGGCAGGGGAGAAATTCTAACTGAACCTTATCAATCAACACTCTCCTACCGTAATGTGGCCAAAGTTCTTCTCGTACACATTATTACATATTGCCTGTCCAAGTAAAATTTTTATGACATTGCGGAACTGAGAGGTGAGGTACAGGCATCAAGCATCACCGGCAAGATTACAAGTGTACCTTATCAATATTCGCGCACCACATGAAGCTCAAAATATTTAGTGTACACTCCGTCTGGGAAAGCAGTCCATG
>CAZKHC010000171.1:0-3902 GCA_964552135.1 uncultured Algimonas sp.
CAGGCGTCATAATGGGACCGGGCGTGACTACATTGACGCGAATGCCTTGGCGAGCACCTTCCATAGCGGCATTACGGGTGAAATGGGTGAGGGCGGCTTTTGACGAACCGTAACCTGACATGCCCTGCATAGCGCGGTCGCCATTAACGGAGCTTATATTGATGATGGACCCACCTTTGTCGCCCATAGCCGCCATAGCCGCTTGGGTGCCAAGATAAGGGGCATCCATATTTATGCGGAAGTTTTGTTGAAAGGCTTCTAGGTCAGTCTCGGAAATCATGCCCATGCCGACATGGGCGGCATTATTAACGAGAATATCGAGGCCGTGTGCTTTGGCGACTTTACTGATCATGTCTGCATAGGCTTTTGTGTCGGATACATCCAAGACTTGCCCTTGGCATTTACCGCCTATAGCCGAGACAACTGCATCTAATTTTTCTTGATTGCGAGCGCAAATAACAACATGCGCGCCTTCACCCGCGAGTTTTTCCGCAATGGCACGGCCAATCCCGTCACTTCCGCCGCTGACAATGGCTGTTTTACCTGATAAAGATCCCATACCGTATCCTTCAAAGTTTTGAATCTCATTTACCTTACACTGCGTAAAAAACAATGGCAAAAAATACGCATTTCAAGCTATTCATGGAGTTGAAATGCAGTATTGCGTAATATAGAGTGGATAAAAATGATGAATTACAGTGTTTTATGAAGCAATCTGATCCGAATATCGCGGCCCTTATGGCACCTGGCGCACCTTATGAAGTCGTGAACGCCTCTGTCTTAGGGAACGAAATGCGAGTCTTCAAAAACGCGCCCAAGACTTTGGCGGAGATGTTCCAAGAGTCTCGCAATCATGGCCCCGCCGAATTCGTAACTTTGGGCGAAGTACGCCTGACATTTGATGCGTTTTTTGATCAAGTTGATCGTTTGGCAGGTTGGCTACAAAAGACTGCTAATGTCACCCCCGGGCAATCCGTGGCAGTTTGTATGAAAAATTGCCCAGAATGGATGACCGCTTTCGTAGCGATTACAAATATCGGTGCTGTCCCCATTTCGGTAAATAGTCGTGGCGAAGGTGCGGTCATGCTACAAGCCATCCAAGATGCAGATAGCGTATTCGTGATTGCCGATGTTAAGCGGCTAGACGCATTAGCTGGCTGCGAATTGCCTGCCATCTGTGTTGGCGGTGATTCTATCTCTGGGGATGTTACGCCCTATGCAGCTGTCATGACATCAGCGCCTGATTATGCGCCTGTCTCTCGTGATACCGATGATCCGGCGGCAATGTTCTTTACCTCTGGCACAACAGGCCGGGCGAAAGCCGCTGTGATGACGAACCGAAATATCATTACAGGCTTACTGACGACGCAAATGGCCATCACTTCCGTTTTCATGACGATGGCTGAGCAATATGGAATGACTGTCGAAGCGTTAAAAGCTCAAATGCCGCAAGGCTGTTCCATGATGATTTTCCCACTTTTCCATGTTAGTGGCTGCATCTCGACATTTCTGTCGGCCATGGCATCAGGCAGTAAGCTTGTTATGATGGAACGATGGAATGCTGAGGAAGCCTTGAGATTAATTGATGCCGAAAAAATCAGTAGCTTTGGAGGTGTACCAACCATGCATTGGGATTTGGTCAAGGCCGCAAAGAACACCCAGCATGATTTGAGTTCACTTCGAGCCATATCTTGCGGAGGTCAGGCACTCCCACTCAGCTTGCTCTCTGAAATTCGAGCGACTTTTCCTAATGCTATAATTGGTGCGGGTTACGGTATGACGGAAGCTAGCGGCGCGGTTTCGCAAGCCACAGGAGAGGGCATTACGTCTCGTCCCAAAGCGTCAGGGCAGAAGCTGGCCATGGTTGATATCAAAGTTACCGATGAGGCAGGGCAAGAATTACCTATTGGCGAAATTGGCGAGTTTTGGGTGCGGGGGCCCACGGTTATAAAAGAATATTATCGCCGACCTGAAGCCAATGTTAAATCTTTCAAAGAGGGTTGGTATCGGACGGGTGATATTGGCATGATTGACGCTAATGGCTATTTAACGGTAGTGGACCGCAAGACGGATATGGTGATTTCGGGCGGGGAAAACATTTATTGCGCCGAGGTAGAACAAGCTTTGAGTCGCCATCCGGCTGTTCGCCAAGTCACGACATTTGGCGTTCCTGATGATCGATTGGGAGAGCGTCTTGTTGCGGGTTTTGTTGTCGATGGACAGGTGACTTCAGAAGATTTGATGGATTATGCCAAAGATAATCTCGCGGCCTATAAAGTCCCAACAGATATAATCGTTCAAAAAGACTCCTTTGAGCTTAATGCCATGGGTAAGATCAAAAAACATAAAGTTCGCGCGGCTTATCTCGCCGGCAAAGAGAAAGAGCAGGCCGCTTAATGGGCTATCCAAAAGATATCAAAATTATCGATACGATGCTGGGCATTCCGACCCATGCCGACCGCTCGGATTGGTATGCGAGTTTTCGCCCGCTTCTCAATGATCAACAAAGCCGCGACATGTTCAAAATGCCCGCGCAATATATGTTCAAAGATATTCCCGAGCCTTCCGCCGATGTCTTTGATTTTGTTGGCTGGACTGCGGCTCAAATGGATAAGCACAATATCGAATGCGCGATGGTTGGCTTTAATGAGGATGATACCTCACGCCAAGCGGCCAAAGATTATCCTGACCGTTTCTTTTTTGACGTGCCCTGTAACCCCAATGAAGGAATGAATGAGGTGAGGCGCCTTAAACGCCTTCATACCGAGTATGGCATAAAGTCTGCGTCGGTTTTTCCGGCTGGCACTTGCCCGCAAGTGGCCATTAATGATGCGCGTATGTATCCGCTTTATGCTACCTGTGTGGAACTAGATATACCTATCGTCTTAAATGTCGGTGTGCCAGGTCCGCGTATTCCAATGGAAACCCAAAAAGTTGAGCATTTAGATGAAGTTTGCTGGTTCTTCCCTGAGCTTAAAGTGGTGATGCGCCACGGGGCTGAGCCGTGGGAAGATTTGGCGGTAAAACTAATGATTAAATATCCTAATCTGTATTATTCAACCTCGGCCTTTGCGCCCAAACATTATCCCAAAGCGATCATTGATTACGCCAATACTCGCGGGGCTGATAAAATTATCTATGCGGGTTATTTCCCCATGGGGTTGAGCTTAGACCGTATTTTCAAGGATATGGAAAATGTGCCGCTTAAGGATGAGGTTTGGCCGAAATTCTTACGCGAAAATGCTATGAAAGTTTTTAATCTAGGAGAGACATCATGACCTCCAATACAACTGCTCATGTTGCTGTTTGGGAACAGCTTAAAGGCCTTAAAGGTGATGATTTGACGGCTTGGCGGATGAACGCCATTGAGAACCGCGCGACAGTGAAAGAGCGCAACCTCGATACGCTACCTCTCCCTTTCGGATGGTTCATGGTGGCCTATTCGGATGAACTTGCGATTGGCGAGGTCAAACCTCTTTATTATTTCGGTAAAGACCTTGTGCTCTGGCGCGGTGAAGATGGACAAGCCCATGTGGTGGATGCCTATTGCAAACATCTTGGCGCACATATGGGTTTTGGCGGGCGTGTTAAAGGGAACTCGCTTGAATGCCCTTTTCATGCTTGGGAATATAATGGGGAAGGCGCAGTTGTTGCTGTGCCTTACGCTAAGAAAGTTCCGCCATCAGCTGCGCGGCCTTGCGAGGCTCAATGGAAAGTTGTCGAGAGTAATAAGCAAATCCTCGTCTGGTACCATCCGTTCAACGAAGCGCCAAAATGGGACCCTGAAAGCTTTGATCAAGTCCATGATCCTGATTGGACGGAGTATCAAAAATATGAATGGATTGTGCATGGCCCCGTCCAGAACATGGCTGAAAATGGTGTTGATGCGGCGCATTTTAAAT
>CAZKHC010000172.1:0-3881 GCA_964552135.1 uncultured Algimonas sp.
TCGCCAACATTTGGGATTGTGATATCTGTCATGGTTTTATTCCTAGCTCAGAAGTCCTATTTCGCAAAGGCGCCATCAAGGATAGCTTGCTGTTCTTTTTTATGTTTCGTGCTGATGCCTGTTGCCGTTGAAGCAGCAGCTGGACGGCCGACAAAACGCAAGCGTTTATGTTTTGCCCCAATCGCAATCAGGCTCTCTTCGATGAACGGGTCAACGAATGTCCACGCGCCCATATTTTTTGGTTCTTCTTGACACCAAACCATCTCGGCATTTTTAAAGCGCGTTAGCTCTTCTTGCATTGCATCATCGGGGTAAGGGTAGAATTGCTCGAGACGCAGCAAGTATACATCATTACGACCATTTTTCTCGCGCTCTTCAAACAGATCATAATAGACTTTACCCGAACAGATAATGACGCGATTAATCTTGCTATCGGCGGCCAATTTAATCTGGCTAATAGACGGATTATATTGCGCATCATCCCAGAGCAAACGGTGAAATTCGCTGCCGGGACCCATTTCTTCATAAGTCGACACGCAAAGCTTATGCCGAAGGAGTGATTTCGGACTCATATTGATGAGCGGCTTCCGGAAATTGCGTTTTACCTGACGACGCAGCGCATGGAAATAATTGGCGGGCGTCGAGATATTCGTGACCTGCATATTATCTTCTGCGCACATTTGAAGATAACGCTCGAGGCGCGCGGAACTATGCTCCGGTCCCTGTCCTTCATAACCATGCGGCAAGAGCATCACGAGACCCGACATGCGAAGCCATTTTTGCTCGGCGGAGCTAATGAACTGATCGACCATGACCTGCGCGCCATTGGCGAAATCACCGAATTGCGCTTCCCAAATGGTCAAGGCGTGCGGCGTGGCCGTGGAGAAACCATATTCAAATCCGAGCACCGCTTCTTCGGAAAGATGCGAGTTGAGGACTTGATAATATTCCTGATCCGGGGAGAGATTATTGAGTGGACAGTATTTCTCTTCGGTTTTTTGATCAATCCAATTGGATTGCCGCTGCGAGAAGGTTCCGCGTTCGGAGTCTTGACCTGAAAGACGCACCGGATGGCCTTCGGTAACAAGCGTGCCAAAAGCGAGATGTTCTGCGAGACCCCAATCAATATCACGGCCAGCATCTATCTTATCAGCGCGCGCCTTGATGATACGCTTCAAAGTGCGATGCATATTTAGCGAATTTGGTACTTTGACGATTTTTTCGCCAATTTCTTTCAAGCGTGCGATTTCAACGGCGGTATCGCCGCGGCGCTTTCCATTTTTCTCTTTCGGGAGAGAGATGCCTTGCCAGACACCTTGAAGCCAATCCGGCTTTGTTGTTTCGTAAGATTTTGCTTCTTCGAAGTCTTTGTCCAGCTTTGTATAGAAATCATCCATGCGGGTCTGCGCTTCGGCTTCCGTCAAATCACCTTGCGCAATCAGTCTGTCCGCATAGATTTTGCGAGTGGACGGACGATCACCAATGGCTTGATACATAATTGGCTGCGTGAAGGATGGATCATCGCCCTCATTATGCCCATAACGGCGATAGCAAATAATATCGAGCACAACGTCCTTACCAAATTTTTGGCGATATTCGGTCGCGACGCGCGCCGCAAAGACAACCGCTTCTGGGTCGTCGCCATTTACATGGAAGACAGGTGCTTCGACCATGAAAGCCACATCAGAGCAATATTGACCTGAGCGATATTCATCCGGTGTCGTTGTAAAACCAATTTGGTTATTCACGACAACATGTAATGTCCCGCCGGTACGATATCCCACGAGCTGAGACAGCTGGAAGCTTTCCATCACGACGCCTTGTCCGGCAAACGCAGAGTCGCCGTGAAGGATGACGGCCATAACTTCTTCAGGATTATGCGACTGATATGTTCCCGAGGTCATTTGCTGTTTCGCGCGGGTTTTTCCCATCACAACGGGGGCGACAACTTCCAAATGCGAAGGATTGGGTGCGAGCGATAAATGGACATTATTTCCATCAAACTCTCGGTCATCAGATACGCCGAGATGATATTTCACATCGCCCGAACCAAAGTCTTCGGATCCTGCCGCAACGCCGCCCAAGAATTCATAAAAAATCGCGGAGTATGGCTTTTGCATAACCGACGCCATCACATTCAAACGCCCGCGATGCGGCATGCCGAAGTTAATGTCCTTAAGACCGAGCTGCCCGCCGCGTTTTATGATTTGCTCAAGCGCCGGAATGAGGCTTTCTGCGCCGTCAATCCCAAAGCGTTTTGTGCCAGGATAACGCTTATGGATGAGCTGCTCAAAGGACTCACCTTCAATCAGCTTTTGCAGAATCGCGAGACGACCCTCTTTGGAGAAACTAATCTCTTTTTCGGGCCCTTCCAGACGCTTTTGAATCCAGGATTTTTCTTCCGGATTGGACACTTGCATGAATTGGACGCCCAAAGTCGAACAATAGGTCCGCTTCAGAATGTGCATGATCTTTGAAAGCGTCGCAGTTTCGAGCCCCAAGACACCGTCGATAAAAATTTCGCGGTCCATATCCTCAGGACCAAATCCATAGGTCGAAATTTCCAGTTCGGGATGCGGGTCAGGTTTTTGCAGACCTAGCGGGTCCAAATTGGCGATTAAATGCCCGCGGGCACGATAGGCACGAATGAGCATCAATGCATGAAGCGAGTCTTTTGCAGCTTGTTCCGCTTCCGAATCCGACAATTGAGGCTTGGCGGCCTTGACCGCCTTAACGGCTGCTGCCGCATCGTCCCAATCGCCAGTCAACGCAGACGTCAGTTCTGGCGTGGGATCAGACGTATGGGCGTCTCGCTTCCAAGCGGGGCCGGCTGCGTTTTTCTTTGCATTAGCGCGATCTTCTCCAAGACCATCGAAGTAGGCACGAAAGGATGCATCCACACTATTGGGATCATCCGCATATCGCGCCAGTATCTGCTCTAAATAGGCGGCATTGCCACCATCCAGAAAGAGTGTGTCTAGAAGATTTTGGTTCTGCTCAGAACGCTCGGTCATGCTGTGTCAGCCTTAGATGCTGCGGGTCATTAGGATTTGGCTCTAGCAGCGTAAAAACGAGGTGTCACCGACCTATTTTGGGATTTTGAATTCAATTTAACGAGAGTTCATATTAAGTACAAAAATACAAAAGCCATCTCACACATGTTGCAGCTTTGCGACTGTACAAAGCGGCCTTGATTTACGATATCCGTCCAATAATCAGCCGTTCAAAACTTCCATCATTGTGACACCCAATTTGGCAGGAGAGTCAGACACGCGAATGCCTGCTTTTTCCATTGCCGCAATTTTATCTTCCGCGCCGCCTTTGCCGCCAGATACAATCGCGCCAGCATGGCCCATTGTCCGTCCTGGAGGCGCTGTACGGCCTGCGATAAACCCAACCATTGGCTTGGAAATACCTTTCTTGGCCATATGAGCCACATATTCAGCGGCTTCTTCTTCTGCGGACCCGCCAATTTCGCCAATCATGATGATTTGCTTGGTTTCGTCATCATGCAGGAAAAGCTCCAAACAATCGATGAAGTTCGTACCATTAATTGGGTCGCCGCCAATACCAATCGCCGTTGTTTGTCCCAGGCCAACCTGCGTGGTTTGGAACACGGCTTCATATGTGAGCGTCCCTGAACGCGAGACAACACCGCATGTGCCTTTGGAGAAAATCTTACCTGGCATAATACCGATTTTACATTCGCCCGGGGTCAAAACGCCGGGGCAATTAGGCCCAACAAGGCGAGATTTAGAGCCTTGTAGCGCGCGCTTAACGGGAATCATATCCGCGACGGGAATTCCTTCCGTAATCGCGATGATGAGCTCCATCTCAGCGTCAATCGCTTCCATGATAGAATCTGCGGCAAAACGCGGCGG
>CAZKHC010000173.1:0-3785 GCA_964552135.1 uncultured Algimonas sp.
CTCGGCGTTATTGTGACGGGCCTCTTTGTGGCGCTTTCCATGACCGCCGGCGGCGGCGCATGGGATAATGCCAAAAAATATATCGAAGATGGTCACCACGGCGGCAAAGGCTCTGAAGCCCATAAAGCCTCAGTGACAGGCGATACGGTCGGCGATCCTTATAAGGATACAGCCGGACCCGCCGTAAACCCGATGATTAAAATTACAAATATCATCGCGCTGCTTTTACTAGCCGTTATCGCGCATTAATCGCGAGATAAAATTAAAGTAACACCCGTCTCGATAGGCTCGAGGCGGGCTTTTTATTATTCATCTTCGAAACAAGGTTCATCGCATGTGGCTAAGGCAATAAGATAGGCACCTCCGATAATGACAACACCGCCCGCGACCGTCAGAATAATCGTGCTCATGCCGTCCAAATTTGCCTGTTCATCCTGCGGTCTAAGCGAAAGCACTTGATTATTCAGCATAATTTGCGGGCTCTGTTCTAACGTCAAGCCCAACCGCGTTTCTCTATAGGGCGCCTGATTGGCCATCATCCAATCGATAGAGGTTTGAGATGAGTTGGCATAATGCCTCACAGCAAAATCTAATCTCGGCTTCGTCTTTGTCCGGTCAGGGCTGTCGCCAAAGGGAATAGAAAAACTAACGCGCGCCTCTGCGCCATAGGGGTTAAACGCTCGGTCAAACTCTGAGGACTGTGCCTGCCCGGTGCTAGAAAATCCAAAGCTAAAAAGCGCGAGACAGATGGCTCTTAACGTCGTTTTGAAATCAATGGGCATATGATTATCTCTCCATTTTTATTTTTCCAACCTCGCCCTTATGCTACCCACTGTCCAACCACTGTCTGTTTCTTTTCATTCCCGAATATTTCAGACTGTTTCATGTGACAGCTCTTCCAATCACCTTTATGATCGGAAAAATGACGGACGAGACCTTAACCCCCATAGCCCGCGACGCGGCACGTCCTGCGGCTCTATCGGTGCCGCTCGGCCGCCGCGCCGATAAATTGGCAGCCTTTCTCGCGGGATTTGGCGCCGTCCTCTCCTTGGTTGGCGCGGTTTGGTTTTTTCTTGGCTTTGCTGAGAATGACACCCGGTTTGAACATCTCACGTCAGCTTTTGTCTTTACGCTCCTTCTGTTTGCCTTCGCCGTGGTCCCCTTTGGTTTCATAGCCTATTTTGCAAGGCGGGCGCATAAAGTGGGCACAAATAAAGCACATCTAATCTGGACGCTGTTTCTAATGCTGCCTTGGGTTATCCTCGGTAGCCTCGCTATGTCGACGCCCCTACCCCTATGGTGCGGCTTAATCATGGTTGTTTTAGCTGTGATTTTAAGCCTCTGGGCCCTGATATCTCTTATTCTTGATCGAAAGACATCGTCCTGAAGATTAGGGCTAACACAGGCGTGTCACGAGAAAATGAGATGCAAAAACCTCTATAATAGCCTATATATAACCTAAGATTTCAGCCTGTATTCAGATTGAAATTCGTAGAAACGCGTTCGAAAGGAGTTCCCCCATGACGAATTTACAAGCTTCTTCGCTGAAAACACTTCGGCATCTTCTTGTCGCGGCTTCCGCCCTGACGCTGGCCGCGTGCGCGACAGCTACACCTTATCAGGCCGCGTCTGAACCTGGAGGATATGACGGATTTTCTCAGCAATTAATCGAAAATGATCGCGCCCGCATCAGCTTTGGCGGCAATTCTCTGACCAATCGGGAAACGGTCGAAAATTATCTCCTCTACCGCGCGGCGGAAGTCGCCATCGAGCGCGGATATGAAACCTTCACCCTGCAAGAACGGGATGTCGAACAAAAATCCCAAACACGCGTGACGCCTGGACTGAACAGATTTGATCCTTATTTCGGGTATAGTTTTTTCCGGCCGCGTTTTGGTTGGTCGCGCCCTTATGCGTTCTCGCGCTTTGGAAGCTTCAATAGCCGCAGAGGGTTTGGACGTCGCGGTTTCGGGCGAAGCGCCTTTGGATTCGGACGCCGCGGATTTGGCGGTGACCCGTTCTTTGAAGACTATAATGTCCGCGAAATTACAAAATATCGCGCAACCGCAGAGGTCAAATTTGGACGCGGGTTTGGCGCGGAAGATGAGCGCACATTTAATGCGCGCGAAGTTTTACAAAACCTATCTTCAACGATCGAATATCCAGAAGATAAAGCGTAGAGCCTATTTTTCAAAAACAGCTGAATTTAAACGCCATCCGCGCTCGCGCGAGATGGCTTTTTATTGCCTGCAAATACGCTTGCCGCCGATTTAATCGACGAGAGTTTGCGGGGTCTTATAATAGAGCTTTAATCCATTGGCCGTGCTCATGGAATCTGACTGTGTATTCAGCGCCGTCCGCAGCCGGTCCAAAATCAATGTATCTACCGTAATGATGATGCCAGTCACATAAGTCGCATATTCCGCCGAGACGCCTTGACTGACGAGAATGTCTTCTAGCAGCACAATAGAGGCTGAAGGCGTTCCTGCGGCTGCTGTCGCGAAAATCATGGACTGCAATCCGACAGTCAACATCTCGCCAATGCCAGTTTTAAGTCCGAAAGCTTGCATGGTGAAGAGAGACAGCAAGAGCAGCCCAATCAAAGTTCCAACCATATTGATTGTCGCGCCAATCGTATAAAATGGCGTCGATTCATCCGCATTGGCGCCGAGCTGGGAACAGGCTTCGCGCGTCGCTGTGAGTGTGGCAATAGAACTCGATGTTGAAAGCGCAACAAGAGCTTGCGGCAAGATAGCCCTGAGGACAAAGCCAATGCCGCGTTTTTGAATGCGAGAGGTGACAATAACCATAATGCCCCAAATTGTGCCCATCGCGAAAACATAAGGGATTAGAAGATTAAATAATTTCAGAAGCTGGCCAAAATCATCTTCCTTATTTAAGGCCAAAGTAATGGACCCAAAGACCGCCAATGGAATTGTATATTGTAAAAACTTCCGAAAGCCCTTGATGAAAAGATCGGACACTTGATCGGCTTGGCGCCCGAGATCTAATCTCTTTAGCGCCCCGCCAAATAAAAGACCTGCATAAATTGAAATCATAAGGGCCGAGGTCAAGACGCCATAAATTTTTGCCAAAAAGGGTATTTCCGTTAGATCGCCATCACCAGATCCTGTTTCGGGATCTGCAAGACCCAGATCAATGCCTTTAAAAAGCGAAAAGGCGATAATTCCGCAGAGCATACCAATCAAGGAAAATCCGATAAAGAACCCTAAAACGCGCGTAAATTTAGCCCCTAGCCCACCTGTCGAAATTGCCAAAGACGACCCAATGGAGAGTATAATCAATGTGTACATCAGCGGTTTAAGCGGGACGAAAAGCGCATCCTTTGCAAGCCCAGCAATAGACTTCAGTAGATATGTTCCGCCCGGCGCTATATCCGCAGCCAGCCAGGAAAAACCCAAGACCCAAAAAATGATCGCAAGAGCAGCGGCAATCACCACAAGAAGCAATAAAGGAATATCGTGAATACGCGACATGGGAGGTCCCCTAATTATTTTTCTTAAGTCTAAGCAGGCTCTCAGACTGGGGGCAAGCCTTAGACACTCACATCTTCAGAAAATAGCTTTTATAATTTGGCAGGCGTTTAGGTTCACAGCCCGCGTTGAAACTATAGTTGCAACATTGGTGACTGCCAAAAGTCATATCATAGGACTGTCCGCGCATCGCAAACCACGAAGGCTTGCCAAGGGTAGGTCTCTCATCTGTGTTTACGCGGCTTTCGACGCGCGGCGATGCTTTACAGACAACGGCCTTACTAGACTGCG
>CAZKHC010000174.1:0-3762 GCA_964552135.1 uncultured Algimonas sp.
AGACACTCATGGCAAATACGTCCTCCGCCAAGAAGAACGTGCGTAAAATGGCCCGCAAAACGGCCGTCAACAAAGCTCGCCGCTCCGCTGTGCGGACAAACCTGCGCCGCGTCGAAGATGCAATCACGGCAGGCGACAAGGCAGCGGCGACTGAGGCCCTAAAGGCGGCAGAGCCATCCATGATGCGCGCTGTGTCCAGAGGTGTATTCCACAAGAATACAGCGAGCCGCAAGATTTCTCGCTTGAGCAAACGGGTTAAAGCCATCGGCTAGTTCGCTTAAGCCAGCCTTAAGCCTTCTGAACCTGTCTTCTAAAGACAGGTTTTTTTATGCGCAAATGGACCGCCTTCTGGAGAAATTCTAGACTAAATAGTCAATTATAACGCAGAAAAGCCCGTAAAACGAGGCCGACTCGGAGCCGAATCAAATTCACCTTTAAGTCAAGAAATTTCCGAAAATATTTTTTTATTTTTTTTCAAAAGAAAAAGGCTTGCGATTCAATGGCTTTTTTGAGTCAAGATGTGAATCCGCTCTGAATCGGTTTTTATCACATTGACGGTAAGAATTTAGACTGGTTTATACGTGTCACAGGCGAAGCTGCGGGGGTAGCGGCGCCCTTCGGGGAACGTCCCGTTCAATGCGCGAAAGCGAGATTGATTGAACGAGACATCCATTAAATTGTTATGGTTTCAAGACTTAGGTTTTCTAGGTCGCGTCTTCGTGCGGCCTTGAAACAGCTAGGGTCTATATGCGGGTGCATCCATGAGTAGGTTAGCAGATAAAATGGCGAATGTGAAAACACCCGACCTCTACACTGGCGAACCGCCGCTTCAGTCTGCTCACAATACATGGAAACAGGTCAAGACAGATCTGGCTTATGCGTTGGGGCCGAATGTTCATCGGTCATGGACGGGTCGCCTGCATATTACCCAAGCCGATGAGAGTGTTGTCACCCTGTCGGCGCCCACACGTTTCATCGCGTCAAAAATCGAAACACAATTTTCTGATACTGTTCGGCGGCTCTGGGATAAGCACGATCAAGTTGATCCGCCGCGCCGCCTGGCATTTGCCGCGAACCCCTCTGCAGTACGCGCGCCCCGGAACTTACCGCCTGTAAAATCAGCGGCACCAAAAACGCAAGCCGGCGCAACGTCATTACCGAGCCTGCCATCACCGGCCAGCGGATCGACGGCCGAGAGCCCGCGCGACCGCTTCACCTTTGATAATTTCGTCGTTGGCGCCTCAAACGAACTTGCAATGGCTGTAGCCCGTCAAGTCGTCAGCCAATGCGGCGGCGGACGGGCGCCGCAATATAATCCGATTATTATCCACGGCAGTAACGGTATGGGCAAAACGCATTTGCTCTACGCGATTCAAAACGCTGTCCGCGAAGATTTTCCCGAAAAGCGAATGCGCTTCATCACGGCTGAAAATTTCGTGTCCACTTTTGTGGCTAGTGTGCGGGGACAGACGCGCGACGGCATATCCGCGTTCAAGGCCTCCTTGCGCGATGTCGACTTGCTCGTGATTGATGATGCGCATTTCATTGCCGATAAACCCGGCAGCCAAGAAGAACTGCTGCATACGCTTGTTAGCCTTGTTGATAATGGAAAGCAGATCTTAATCGCCGCGGACCGTCACCCGGATAAAATCGAAAAGGCAACGGAACGTTTAAAAAGCTATATGTCCTCAGGACTGGTTTGCAAAATCGGCGCGGCGGATTATGAGCTGCGCCTGCGTATCTTAGACCGCCTCATTGCTCGCCGCCGCGCGGGCGGTCAGCAGGACTTAGCTATTCCGCAAAATGCCCGTGATCATCTGGCTGCGCGGATGAACGCAACCCCGCGCGACCTCGAAGGTGCCTTTAATCAAATCGTCGCGCAAAGTGAATTTCTGGGTACCTCTATTACGCTGGAAAGCGTTCAAGAGACCCTCTCTGATTCCCGCTATATGATGGGACAAAGATTGACAGTGGACCGCATTCAACGCGCGGTTTGCGAGATTTTTTCCGTGACGCCAACCGACATGGTGAGTAAACGCCGCGCGCGAGTCATTGCAAGGCCACGTCAGGTCGCCATGTATCTGTGTAAGAAACTGACAAAACGCAGCCTGCCGGATATTGGCCGCCGCTTTGGCGGACGCGACCACACGACCGTTATGCATGCGGTAAAGCGTATCGACCAGCTTCGCGCGGAAGATGAGAGTTTCAATGCCCAAATCGAAGCCGTCGAAACCCTCCTCAAGACTTAGGCCCGCCCATAGCGCCCGTTACGGCTCTACCAATTTTAGAGGCGCTTTAGAGCGGCCAGTCGCATTTTATTGATTCGATCCGCAGCATCAGCGATGTAGCCAGCAGATTGATTTTATGACAGGCATGTCTGGATGAGCATTACACAAAAGAAAATGCCCAGTTCTGTTACCAGAACTGGGCTAATTTCACCGAACGGGGCGCAGTGTGCGGTGAAAATTTTGTCCGAAGACAGAATTTGTTGAAGCTCCCACAAGCTTCGATTGTTAATATACACAAAATGACATGAACGTAATATGAATGACTGTTGGACAACAGTTCTTGCAATTTTGTTAACCACATGTAAATAAAGGAAAAACTTGGCCGTTGGGGATAATAGAAGGCCAGATTGGGGGAAAATGAGTCACATAAATAATCCAGAGCAAGCGCTGCCTTATTTTCTACGCGGGGCCTTTCGGGAGTTTGAGACAGCAATGTCCCGCTATCTAGTTGATTTTGATCTCCCGCTATCGCAATTTTATATTCTTCGCCTGGAGTGGAGTGAGGATGGAAACACCCAAATTGATATCGCGAAACGAGCGTTCATGACGGAAAGCGTCGCGTCACAAGTATTGAAGAAAATGGAAGCTCGAGATTTAGTGCGCCGGAAAGCGGATCCCAATGACCGGCGAAGCCGGCTCGTGCATCTTACCTCAACGGGGAAGGATCTGCGCAGCCGCATTGTTAAGGATGGCATTCGAATCGCGAATGAGAATGGCCCTAAATTTTCCGCCGAAGACATTCAAACGACCGTAAAAGTTCTCGTCTCTCTCAAACGGGCTCTGGAAGATTATAATATCGCGCAATATTGAACTGCGCCGCCGCAGTTTAAAAATTTGGGCTAGGCAAAACTGGCTGACTCGCTTATGGGGCGGCCATGTTTGAAACCGCCCTTTTCATAAGCGCGTTCACGACCCTATTCGTGATTATCGACCCGCCGGGCTGCGCGCCTATCTTTGCGACGCTCACCCAAGGCACGAGCCGTAAACATCAAAGGACTATGGCGTTTAAATCCGTTGGAATTGCCGCGATAATTTTGATTGGATTTGCCTATGTCGGGGAATGGCTTTTCAACAAGCTCGGAATTAGCCTTGATGCGCTGCGCATTGCGGGCGGGATTATGCTCTTCATTATCGGGCTGAATATGGTGTTCGAAAAGCGCACTGAGAAACGCGAAGACCGCGCGGAGGGCGTGTTAGAAGAAATTGAAGACCCGGAAGATATCTCCGTCTTTCCCATGGGCATTCCCATGATTGCAGGCCCCGGAACCATGGCGACACTCCTTATCCTGATGAGCGAAGCGCCGAGCCAAATGGGGCAAATCGCGATTTTGGCGGCGCTCATCGTCACCCTCATCCTAACGCTCCTGACTTTCCTCATCGCCGGACCGCTGATGAAGTTGATGGGTAAGAGTTTCACCGATGTCCTCACGCGCGTGTTAGGCGTGCTCCTCTGCACTCTGGCATCGCAATTTGT
>CAZKHC010000175.1:0-2232 GCA_964552135.1 uncultured Algimonas sp.
CGTTTGAAGCGCCTGATTGAGCTTCGCGCGCCCGACATCATCATCCGTAACGAAAAGCGGATGTTGCAAGAATCTGTCGATGCCCTCTTTGACAATGGCCGCCGCGGCCGGACCATCACAGGCGCGAATAAGCGTCCGCTGAAATCCATGTCAGACATGCTTAAAGGTAAGCAAGGCCGCTTCCGTCAGAACCTTCTTGGTAAGCGTGTTGATTATTCAGGACGTTCCGTCATTGTGGTTGGCCCAGAGCTGAAACTGCATGAATGTGGCCTCCCGAAGAAAATGGCTCTCGAGCTCTTCAAGCCCTTTATCTACGCGCGTCTCGACGCCAAAGGTCTATCCGGCACGGTTAAGCAATCTAAGAAACTCGTTGAAAAAGAACGCCCAGAAGTTTGGGATATCCTCGACGAAGTTATCCGCGAACATCCAGTTCTACTGAACCGCGCGCCGACGCTCCATAGATTGGGCATCCAAGCGTTCGAACCCAAGCTAACTGAGGGTAAGGCCATCCGTCTTCACCCGCTGGTTTGCGCCGCCTTTAACGCTGACTTTGATGGTGACCAAATGGCGGTTCACGTTCCGCTTTCCATCGAAGCGCAGCTCGAAGCCCGCGTCTTGATGATGTCAACGAACAACATCCTGTCGCCTGCCAACGGCAAGCCGATTATTGTTCCGTCTCAGGATATTGTCCTCGGTCTTTATTACATGTCGCTGATGCGCGACGGCGAAAAAGGTGAGGGCATGGCGTTCGCGTCAATGGCTGAACTTGAAGCCGCGATGGATAATGGGCTCGTCTCTATCCATGCCAAAGTTAAAGGTCGTTTCCCTGTCACGGATGAAAATGGCGTGACGACTTTGGAGGTCGCGGAAACGACTCCGGGGCGTTTGAAGTTGGCTGAATATCTGCCGAAACATCACCTCATTCCTTATTCTGTCGTGAACAAAGTTCTGACGAAGAAAGAAATCGGGAAGCTGATTGATATTGTCTATCGTCACGGCGGCCAGAAGGCGACTGTGATCTTTGCGGATAAGATGATGGGTCTCGGGTTCAAAGAAGCGGCCCGCGCCGGTATTTCATTCGGTAAGGATGATATGATCATCCCTGACGCCAAATACAAACTGGTCAATGAAACGCAGGCCGATGTGTCCGCCTTTGAACAGCAATATGCAGATGGTCTCATCACCAAAGGCGAGAAATATAACAAGGTCGTCGACGCGTGGTCAAAATGTACCGATAAAGTGGCGGACGCCATGATGGACGAAGCGGCGAAACCGCGTAAGACGATCAACTCGGTCTTCATGATGGCCGATTCTGGCGCGCGTGGGTCTAAGAACCAGATGAAACAGCTCGCGGGTATGCGGGGCCTCATGGCCAAGCCGTCTGGCGAGATTATCGAAACACCCATTACGGCGAACTTTAAAGAAGGTCTGACCGTGATGGATTACTTTAACAGTACCCATGGTGCGCGTAAGGGTCTTGCCGATACCGCGCTTAAAACCGCGAACTCAGGTTATCTGACACGCCGTCTCGTTGACGTTGCGCAAGACTGTATTGTTACTGAGCAAGATTGCGGAACAGAGAACGGTATCGAGCTGAAGCCTGTTGTCGACGGCGGCGAAGTCGTTGTCTCCCTCGGCGAGCGCTGCCTTGGCCGGACAACGGCGGAAGATTTGCACGACCCGCGCACGGGCGAGCTGATGTATCCTGCCAACACTTATGTTGACGAAGATATTGCGGCTGAATTCGATGAATGCGGCGCGCAAAACCTGCGTGTTCGCTCGCCGCTAACCTGCGACACGGTTACGGGTATTTGCGCCACATGTTACGGGCGCGACCTCGCGCGCGGAACCAAAGTCAATATGGGCGAAGCGGTCGGCGTTATCGCGGCGCAGTCTATTGGCGAACCGGGTACACAGCTGACCATGCGGACCTTCCATATTGGCGGCACTGCTTCGGTTTCTGATAAATCGGTTATTGAATCCTCTAATGAGGGGACGATTAAATATGAGGAAGAAGAGGTTATCAAAACCTCATCCAACTTCATTGCGAAATCGCGTAAGCTTGAATTCCAAATTCTTGACCAAGACGGCAAGGAACTGGAGACGCATAAAGTCGATTACGGGACACGTCTTGCGCTGAAAAATGGCGCTAAGGTCAAACGCGGTGATCGCCTCGCGGAATGGGATCCCTATGCCACGCCGATTATCACAGAAGTTGGCGGCACGGTTCGC
>CAZKHC010000175.1:2332-3752 GCA_964552135.1 uncultured Algimonas sp.
CCGCGTGTTGCGGAACTCTTTGAAGCGCGCCGTCCGAAGGATGATGCGGTTATCGCTGATATTGACGGGAAGATCGAATTTACGCGTGACTATAAGAACAAGCGTAAAATCCAAATCAAGCCGGAAGATGAAGATGCAGAACCGTCTTCATTCCTCATCGCCAAAGGTAAGCATATGCTTGTTGCCGATGGTGATAAGGTCAAGAAGGGCGATTATCTGATTGATGGTAATCCGGCTCCGCATGATATCCTGGCGATTATGGGTGTTGAAGCTTTGGCTGAATATCTCGTTGACGAAGTCCAAGGCGTTTATCGTCTGCAAGGCGTGCCGATTAACGACAAACATATCGAAGTTATCGTGCGCCAGATGCTCCAGAAAGTTGAAGTCTCCGATATTGGCGACACGACGCTTCTCAAGAATGAGCAGATGGATAAGATCGAGTTCAATAAGGTCAATGCGGCCTTGCTGGAGCGGGATAAAAACGCAACGCCTGCAACGGGTGTTCCGGTCCTTCTCGGGATTACGAAAGCCTCGCTGCAGACACGTTCCTTTATCTCGGCGGCGTCTTTCCAAGAAACCACACGCGTCCTTACGGAAGCGTCAGTTCAAGGCAAAGAAGACATGCTCGAAGGTCTCAAAGAGAACGTCATCGTGGGCCGCCTCATTCCGGCCGGTACAGGCGGAAATCTGCGTAAGTATCAAAAGCTTGCTAATGAGCGTGATCAGAAATTCCTCGAAGACCGCGCCGCAGCAGCGCCGCAGCTCGAAGACTTCCCAAGTGAGATAGCTGACGACGCGTAAAGCGACTTTTTCAAATTTAGATTAGAAAACCGCGCCTCAGAGCGCGGTTTTTTTTGGGGCCCGAATTTAAGCCAAAGTTAAGCATAGTCCCGAGCAAAAATTTTACGATTTTAGCGTAAGTCCTGCTGGAATCGGGAATTGAATATGTGGCCTCTTAAGAAATTCGTCTCAAATGAAGATGGTAACATCTCAATGATGTTTTCACTCGGGGCAGTGATGCTCGTGACAGGTATGGCTGTTGCTATCGATTATTCCAACATGATCAGGCTTAAGACTTCTTTACAAAGTCAGGTTGATGCCAGCGTTCTGGCTGCGGCCACGGCTGATTTGACGCTTGATGGAAATAATGGTGAGAATGAAAACCAAGAACTCCGTATCCGTCGTGCAGCTGCGTTCAGCGTTATTGAAGCCAACGGCTTTGACCGTAGCGATATGGACCCTGAGTTTACGATGATTGACGGCACGGTTACCGTGAAGGCAGAGATGAGCTACACACCCTTCTTTGGACGCTTTCTCGGAAAGGAAGAGGTCAAAATTTCTGCTTTCGCTGAATCTGGTCTAGGTGAAATGCAAGCGGTCGAGATTGCACTAGTTTTGGATAATACAGACTCCATGCTTG
>CAZKHC010000176.1:0-3742 GCA_964552135.1 uncultured Algimonas sp.
AATTTTGTATTCTTAAAATACACTGCCATCCCCTTTTGTCAAACAGACGGGGATGGCCGAATTTGACCGAATGCCTCAAGGGGGCATTCGGTCCCAATGGGCGCCGTGGCAGGAGGCTAGTGCCTCCTGCCTTTTAGTTACCGCCCCTTCGCAGGGTAGGCACTTCGTAGGGTTGCTGCTACCAACAACCCCAGTTTTCTTGCTGCTGCTCATCCCGCGGGATTCGAGCAGTTAGCTTCTAGGCCCTGGTATTGACACGCACATTAAGTGCGTGTCGTTAAGCACCTTCCAGACGTATCCAGCTTGGATACGTTTGTCGAAAGGGCATGACCAGTTCACGAAAGGTCGTGCCCGATAGTGCTGAGTCGCACCCGGGGGTACTTAAAGTACCCGGCGACTCACCAAGTGGGAGCCAACGTCCTCCGCGCAAGCGTGAGATGGCTCCCAAAAAGTCCCTCGGGATCAGTAAAACACACGCGGGGGCAACCCCGCGTGTGACCCGCAGTCGGGCAGCGGCATCCAGTGAGGGTGCCGCTACTGGAGGCCCCGCCTCCCCCGCGGGAGGCGTGGCCGAGCCGGCGGGGGCCAATGTTTCTCATGAGGATGAGTCCTCTGCCCCCGTCGGAAACATATTCGCTGGGGTTGGGGCTTGGCTGAACATCTCCAGCACCCAACCCGCTTCAGCGGGAGCAGATGCTCCCGGCTTGGGGGATATGCCAAGGGCATCATCCCCCGACAAGTCGGACCGAGTCCCCGCTACAGACGTAGCGGGGACGGACTTGGCGGATGGTCAATCCGCCGAGGAGGGGGGGATTAGTGATGGAGTCCCCCCCGTTGGGGCGCCGGCTTCGCAGCCGTCCCCCGAAACCCGGTCGAAAGTCGCAGAGCGGGATGATGAAATCACCCCCGCTGGGGCGCCGGCTTCGAAGCCGCCGCCCCGAACCCGACCGCGGCTGCGTAGCCAAATTGTGGAGCCTTTCGTGGCTCCCAGCGGTGCGGGCGTGTCACCAGGGCTCCCTATGCCAACGCCCTGGCACCGCGATTCGACTGGGTCGGATCGCGAGCGGTCGCGCGCCCTGAGGGGCGCGCCCGTAGCCCTCGGGCAATTGGACACCTCAGCGCCACCGTTGTTAAACCGGGAGGCGCTGAGGGCGATATGGGAAACTCACCCATACCGCACGGCCACTAAGGCTAACTTCAATAGGTTACCCCGCGGGGACCTGAAGTGGGACTTGGTGACAATCTTCCGCCAGTCCCGCACCGACCCCGTTGGTATGGGTCGGTGCTGGTCTAAGTTAGTGGGGATGCCCGCCCCTGTGCGGCTCTATCGCATCCCCCTATCGCTATTTTGCGATCGGACGTTCTTGCTGTCCAATCGCGACGCTGTGTACATCGAAAAGATGAACACAGCGCTCTTTCACAAGCCTCTCGAGGATGTGAAAGCCGGGGAGTTACCATGGGTGAACTCCCCGTCGTGGACGTACCCTCCGGTACGTCCACATGCGCGGACCGAGGCATGTAATAGCTATCATGCCCGGGGGTGGTCACGCAAACATCGCTTTTTGCTGACCACCGAAGATTACCGCATCTTCGCCAAACAGGTCAAGGCTTTAGAGCCTTGGCCTGGTGTCGAGGGAGGTTATAAAACCGTCGACAACTATTTGAAACTGGGGTGGTGTTGCCCAGTGCCACCCCGGTGGGAAGGGGAATTTGCTCCCCCGGATACGGCGTCGTATCCGGACCCCTTAGCCCTGCACTACTTCTCAAGGTGTGCAGGGCAGCACAGCTCTACAGCTGTGCAAAAGAAGTTTCTAAAGATACTTCTATTGGAGAGGTCCATCCGTATTGGAGTGGGCCTCTACCAAGATATGGAGGAGATGGGGCGTGTCTCCGTTGTCTCCAAGCCTTGCGGCGAGGAGATCCTGGAAGCAATCAAATTGCTTCCAGATGTCCAAGTGGATCCGACCCGTCTCGGGTCGAGATCCTTGGCTTGGAAAGACGTGAAGCTCGTCGTCGAGGCGAGCATGCACGCAGGGACCCGTGAATACACGGGTCCCATCGACACTTATCGCTCCCCAGTGTCGTCCTTGGGGATAGCTCTCGCTATCCCCTGTGAGTTACCTCACATTCCTCGGGCTCCCCTGCACCGCCCGGAATGGCCTTCTTCTCTCCCCCCTCAGGCCTTCCCCGTGACAGCCTTACCATACGGGAGAGGGTGTGCTCCCGACTTGGGGTCCCTCGGGACCCCAAGCGGACCATCTCCGTTCCTCAGCCTCGCGGCGGATGTGGACGTCGAGATGCCGGCAGCTCAGCTGCCGGGAGCCGTTGGTGCGCCACTTCCCGGTTCCTCTAAAGGAACCGGCACGGCTGCCCCGTCATCCTCGACGCGGGTCGAGCCCCGTACCGGTTATGGTACGGTGACACGCTCGACCTCGAGAGGTAATCGTTCCCCGGAACGCCCTGCTGGCGTTCCGGCCCCTTATGCCGTGGCATACCCAGTCCCGTCGACCCGTCCGGCTGGTATCGGGGCCCCGTCGTCGAGGTCCCCCTCACAGGCTCTTCTCTCGCGAGAGAGCCTGCTCCGCCTTCCTGGAATCCGTGTCCTCATGGACACGGGTTCAAGGGGGAACTTCGACAAAATGTTCCCCCCATCGGCCGAGGCCTTTAAGGTATCAGACGCTCTCGAGCGTCTGGCCACCATGGCCGCTGAGTCTGAAAAGACCTCCGGCATATGGCGCGAGAAGGCCGCCGACGCGCAGTTGGCGACGTCCCGTTGGGAACGTCGCCATGCGGAGGCTATGAGCCTATATCACGATGCCGAGGCATCCTTGGCCAAGGCCAAAGCTCACGTGGCCGAGGCCCAGAGGGAGGCCGAGGAGGAGCGGGAGAGGCGTCAGGACTCCGAGAGGGCCCTCGCCCGAGAACGGCGAGGGCCCGGTGGCTACTCGAGGCATTACGACGAGTATAGTCGTTATACTCGTCGGCGCCTCGATGAAGATCGACATTATGCGGTCTCGGATTACCGAGACCGCGACGATCGCTACCCCTATCATTACGATGATAGGGGTGGTCATGATTACTATGGTGATCATGACCAGGGGCAGGGGCACTATTACCCTTTGCCCCATCGCGACGAGGAGCAGTACTACGATGACCGTACTACTCCTCCTTCCCGTGGTGACGTTGAACCACGGGAAGAAGATCGCCACGGATACCAGGGGGGATACAGCCCCCCGGTGGAGAGGGGTGCCGCCCCTAGAGCGAGTCCGGGGGACGAATGTCCCCCGGGTGAGGGGGTGGCACAACCTCCGCACTCTCCGCGGGGATGACTCCTCGCCCAGCGGAACGACCTTCAGGGTCGTTCCCTACCCAATGGGGAGTGCTTCGTATCTTACGCACTCCCCGAGGACCTAGTACTATTACTATGGTCCTTCCTAGGAACCTCCCAATTTCTGGGAGTGTTCCCCGGATTTCGCCCGCGAGGGCAGGGTAGTCTCCTGTCAGGAGAGGGGGCCCCCGTGGCCGGTCTGATGACTCAGACCGCATGTCCACGGGGGTCTTATCCATTAGTTGGGGGCTTTTGATACCCCCAAATCCCCCGCGGAACGATTTCCGCGGGTTCACCACTTTTACCCCGACACCAATTTAGTTGTCGGGTAGGGTAGTGTGGGCGTTCCTCACAAGGAGCGCCCACCCCTTAGGTCGTCTAAGTAGTGAAGTAAACGCCTTACGTCATCTTTTG
>CAZKHC010000177.1:0-3739 GCA_964552135.1 uncultured Algimonas sp.
AGTGCGCCACAGAGCGGTCAGGAATTATGTGCAAATCTCGAAATTGCAATATTCCCACCTCTACACGATCGGGTGGCACTACGCCACGCCACCGCAGAAATCGTACTGTACAGTACACGAGCCAACAGGCGTGTATACAACCACGCGGCCAGGTGGCCAAAACCAAAAATTTCTTTCTTTCAAAAAGAAACAAACAACAAACAAAATCAGACTACAGTACAGTGCCGCATACAGGACGGCCGGTACATACAGCGATGCACATCGCTGGACGGGCCAACGCCATAGCGTAACGTGCCAATAAACACTCAGGGAGGAGCAGACGCAAATGCGCTATCGAGCGCAAGAACGTCAACACCCGGGTATACTCCCACAGGAGTGACGCCACGCGCAGAGACGAACGACCCATCGGGGGCGGCCTGCGAAAAAAATTAAGTCCCGGAAGCAGCGCGCGTAGCACACGGAGGCACCGGGGAGGGCGGAGGCAAGCAACGGCGCGCCCACCCACCCCGCTCCCGCAGCGACATTCGGCCGCGCGAACCATAGAGGTAGACCGCGGCGATGCGCATCGATGCACACCCCCAGTTATGCGGGCCACGACGACGGGCAGTACGTACCCCCGCGCCCAACCGGTGACAATGACGCGCTTGCCCCTCGCGGGCAGCGGCGCCACTCGCCGGGTAGAGAGGATAACTAAGACAACACATAAGTTAGGAGTGGTAGAAGGAGAGGCAGAGTCGTGCGCCGCCAACTACAACTAACATAGAATACAAGAACTACAGATTCAAAGATAGGGTAGCATAGTTAAGTCACGAGCGTGGCACATAGAGCACTGTTAACGAACCGGCGGACCCCTCGGGAGGCCCCGGCTTTTACTTAGTCATAGACCCTCGACAGGGCGGGGGAGTAGCTACTCGTACGGCTACACCTACCGCTAACTATAACTAATTCTAAGGAGGCCCATCGGGGCCCTAGTAGTCGTCGCAACGGGGGCGCTTCTGACCATACTCGATGTCGTAGCCATACCCGTCGTCATCAGCGTAATCATCCCGCTCGGGGACACGCGAACGATAACGTCCCCCAACATCGGAACGAGGAGGATTGCGTGCCTCGGTACGCCGCACACGCTCCTGCTCCTCGTTCCAAGCGACCCAGCGATCGACAGTCGCTCTCTCCCTCGCCAAGTCCGCCTCGGCGGCGGCCAAACGACGCCTAACATCGTCGCCACGCCTCTGGGACTCCGTCATCAGCGCATCGATGCGCTGATTGACGAGGAGCCCCAAGGCTTGTAACGGCCAACCAGTTGGCCTAACGTCATCACGAGCCGTGACCACACGGCCAAAGAGTTGGCGAACAACCAGGTCGGGGAGCACGAGTTGCCCCAGACGCTGCTCCGCGGCGGACGGAGGCACGGGCTGCGATCTAAGCGGAGGGGGAGCCCTCTCCGACGGCACACTCGGGGGCAGGCGCGCCTTGTTCCCCGCCGCCACCTTCGGGGGCGTCCCAGTACCAGGCTGCATCGGCACGCCGGTGGGAGGCAGGGGCGCCACCATCAGCGCCCCAGGACCGGGCGGTGCATTCATCGTCTGGTAACCACCCGCACCACGACCAGACGAACCAGCCCCACGATTGCGGGGACCCCCGCCACGCCGGCGGGGCATGACGTACGATCCGTCAGGGCGGAACGTCACGAATAGCTGCAGGCCGCCCGTGGCCCAGCACTCCCGGCTGGTACGACACGCAGCCGGGGCGCGCGAAGCAGCCTCACAATCCCTTAAGACGCGATCGATAGTCACGCGGTAACCATCGGGGCCCAGCATAGGGATCGAGGGCAACCCACGGTAGTCGCCAAGGTACGCCATCGTCGCGTCTGGCACTAACCACCCGCGCAACGAAACGCGACGCTCAAAGTCCAACCCAACGGTGAGGCACACCACATGTTCGAGCTCAACAGCGAGCTCGAACCGCCTCTGTGCAGCTTCGTCTGCACGGGCCACTTCACCAGCGAAATAGTAAGCCACGCGCGGCAAGGCAGCGGGCGTTCCGAGAGGATGCGGGTAATCCCGTAGGATCCGCGGGAGCGGGGCAAACACGCTTGCCGGCTCCACCACACACTGTGTGGACGCACGACTCACGCGAGTGCGGTGAGTCGCAGCCGTGCGAACGACGGAGAGGTCATCGAACGACATGACCCTCCCATACAAAACGCTCGCGGACAGAGCGGCTTTGCGGTGCTCACGTTCCTCGGCCGCCAACTGGGCAGGCGCGACATACGCACGCGTCCCGAGCACCGGCGGCTCGTCGCCGGCACCATCAAAGAGATAGGCAGCCATCCCCTCGACATAGGGGGCATCCCATGGATCCAGCAGCCACGTACGGTCGGCGCGGATCGACATGGGGATCTGGAACTGTCGCTGCCCATGCCCCACCATGCAGCGGTGCCATGCCTCGGCGGCCCACTCATCCGACGCAGCCTTCATCACGGCACGAGCCGCGAGCGTATCGAGACGCTCAAGCGAGTCAAACTCGCGGCGCGTGACACTGCCGCGAGGCCACTCCGCCCACTCGTGGGCGAGCTTGCCAGAGGGCAGACGATCTCCCACCCGCACCGGCACCCCAACCGTGCCGGGCGGCTTCACATCAGTGAACGCCTCACCGTCCGGTACAAGAACCGGCGGGCCAATGTTGGCGGCTGCCCCCTTCACGGTCCCTGCGCGACGAGAACGCGACTGGGCCACAAACGTCAGCAGACCGGGCGCGCCTGCATCGGCGGTCACCCGGTCAGCGGCGGAGGACGTAGTAGACACAACCTCGGGTGCCACCACCACACGGGCGGGTAACTCATCACCCGGGGCGGGCGCCTTGGGATCATCGGCAGACCCCGAGGGTCCCCGGCCAACATCGACGCCCGCGGGGGCAGGTCGGAGGCCATCATCGCTATCGGTAGGCCCCGCCGAAGGGGTTGACTCGGTCACTCCACGTTGGACGTTGGCCTGGCCCACGGGAGGGCCAGGCACCGGGTTCGTCACCTTCCCCGGCTCCTCGATGGGCGAACCACGAGCGCTGCGAGTGGTGGGCATCTCGTTGCCAAAAAGCCGACGCGCAACGTTCGCCAGGATAGGGATACACAAAAAAGGACACCGCGACGATTCGCGAAGAAGAGGATGTAGCTGCGAAAGCTCGGGACAGCACGCGCACGCGTAGATCGCCTTTTATAGGAAAAGGGAAGGGCAAAGGCAACGCCGGCGAGTCGGCGACCGTCGTCGCCATCGCCACTAAAGGCGGGCGAAACAGAGATACCATCCAAAGGAGCCACAGCGGTGGCCCACGCACGCCAACCCTCTCGCGCAGCCGACTCGTCAGGCGCGCGAGACATCGCCGCACGCCAATAGGGCGACGCGAGGCATCGACACCCCCTTGGACATCACGCGAGCAACCCCTCGGGATCGGAGAGGGAGCGGACCAGGGCACGTACACGCGAAGTGTACAACACCATTCAGGTGTACGAAAACACCCTCATGGGGATAGCTCACGAGAGAGCGCCCAAATTCAAGGGTACACAAACCTACCCCGTGCGGTATACGGTACGCACCGGGGCGACAAGAGCGTCGCCCTGAACCGTCGTGCATGGACAAGTGGCGGGAAAGCCACGAGAGCCAACCAGAACGCCCGACCGCATACACCGCGCCCCTTCGGAGGCCGAACCGCCGCATGGACCACCAATGCAGACTGTCTCGTGCAA
>CAZKHC010000178.1:0-3684 GCA_964552135.1 uncultured Algimonas sp.
AGATATAAACTATAGTTTTATCTGATAGATTGGACATTCAAGTTTGAGTGTTGACGTGTAAGCAGGTTGAAACGAGACAAAGCACCCACCACCATCAGGCTGACAGCTGTAGATGTGGTGACCAAGGGACCAGGGGCCAGGCACCACGGACCGAGTTGGGGTATTAGGGTCTACTGTTGGTCAGTGTGGAATGCTACATCAGCAGGAAAGTAAGTGAAGGATGAGGTGTTTATTCCATGATTCACCATTCATTGCTGTTGTACTGTACGGCTTTAACATAACAAGGAGATTTTTACAGACTCTGAAACGTACAGAGATCTTTGGAATGTGCTCGAGATGTGCTCGGAATGTGCTAGACCACATAGTCACAGCGCGTTGGAGGCGGAATATCGCAGACAGGGACAGAGGACTCTGTACAGAGGACAGAACAATGGACAGTTAAACTGAGGAGGAAGGAATAAAGAGTGGGGGAACTGGGAAGGGAGAATGAAGTTTGGAGATTGGTGACGGGAGTTCGCGGAGCCGCCGCTTGCCAGGTGGACAGCTCCGAATTCGTGTGCGAGGTGCAGAATCTGAGGGGTCTGAGGGGTCTGACGGATTTGACGCCATCTGATCCATGACCGAAGCTCTTTCCATGAGGCCTCTTGTGCATCTCCACCCCACGAGATCACTTGCAACAGTACAGTGTACAGCACTACAGTATTGTACAATATACACGTGCAATCTTTTTTACTTTTCTTGTACAATACAGACTTTAAGCTAGCAAGGTCAGGTGTAAAGTTTACCGTGCACCAATCAACAGCTTTTCCAAGCAATACCTTTTAAAAAAGATTTCACAGAAACTGTGTGCGGAAGAAGTGCCAATGAAAGTGAAAGCCATGTGGAGGCTAGAGCTACCCAGGTACGGGTAGCGTATTCTTCGAATTTATTTAAAGTCCTCTCAACATCCCTATGGGACAGTACTGTACTATAGCTGCTGATACTGTACACATATTTCACTACAGTACAGTACATCACGAATCTTATTGTTCCGGAGACCTAGAAGGAGCGTTGTATATACAATACAATATATTGTAACATTGTTATACTGCATGTCTGGTAATTTATCCATCCCGTTTGCGTTAAGGTGATTGAAGGGTACAGTATGTTGATTACTGCAGCATCGTTGCTGCTAATTGGGGCATACTCCTTAATGAATGTCTTCCCTGCTGAAATGAAGTGGTTATCCCTTACATGTACACGCTCGACTGTCGCGCAGACTACTGTACACTCTGCCTTCGGGCATGCAAACCGAGTGTTCCAGAGCCATTGGACATTTTAGTTTCGACTATTGGGAAGGGACATTTGATGTACTGCATCCTATTTTTTCTAAATAAAAAGAAGGTCCCTCACTTCAAAATAAAATTGTCCACGGCGAAACGCGCCGTGCCCATGTTACATTCGTGAGATTCCGCCATCTCGCGTGATAGGACATTTGCGTATTCTGTTGATAATTGAGAAGCTATTGTGTGAATGTACCGTGGCGTAACTCTCGCCAATGATCGAAATTGACGCGGAACGTTACTCGGTTATTACCTTCGTCGTCATTCATCATCTACCTATTATATGTATATACTGTACCATACATATATCCACGACCGACATGGTACCCAATCTGTCACAAGCCTTTGTTAAGCAATATCTGCAAAGGTTCGGGAGGAACAATAATGATCCCAAAGGGACATTCTTTCTTATTGTAGCACTGCCTGGAACTATCCAATACTTCACTCTTTACCCAGATACGATACTACCGGTCCTGTGCCTAACACAGCTTGAAAACCATAGCCACCCTCACCACCACCGCCAACACACCCCATCTGCACTGCACTGCACTGCACTGCATTGTATTCCAATGCAAATTAGGCCTCAAATTTTAATGTTAGCTACAGTATGCCCAATGTCCAAAGCCCCAAAGCCCCATGATACAGTAACATACAGTAACGTTACCGCACATGATGCTCCTGAACCCACCGTAGACTTCTGACACTCACCTAGTACAGAGTACAGCTGATAAAGAAAATAAAGCGCCAACTTTTCATCTTCATGTACATACATGTACATGTATGTACAGTATGTACATGTACATACAGTATCTCACCAAACATTAAACACCGTAAAATAATCCAGTCATATGCGCTTCACTGGCGTAGGCGTAAAGTTAAAGCGTAAAGAGTTTATGTTATTCTCAATGTACGATACAGTAGCAACAGAAGCAATAGCAAAGAGGAGACGGGTTAAGATGCAGATCTCCGCAGGAGGTAATGGATTTCTACGAGGTTGTCGCTGGTTGGTTACCACCTCCAATTTTAAAGAAAATAGTTTCAAAACATGTAGATCCTTCTCACTATCCATCAAGTGAAAACACTGTACGTTGTGATCCCCATAGCTCATAATAGCATTCACAACGCCGCCGTTGCCAAAATGGCGTCATTATGTCGCCCACCCGGTGGACGAAGAGTGCACAACTCGAATAGAACAAGCAAGGTGATGTGACCTACATCAGAAAACAATAGAATACTCTAAGACTCTAGCTAGATTCTCGACTACGGGGCAGGAAGTTGTGGTCATTGGCGTTATTGGCGTCATTGGCGAGCGACTACACACAACTAGGGTGTGTTACCGGTAAAATTTTAGTATGGAACCTACCCCGACAGCTTTCGTATTGCAGATGCAGATGTAGCAGGTAAATTCCAAACCTGTAACCCTATAACCACTGAATTCAACTCCTTCAATTACACTCTCCGTTGCCTTAAAATACTTTCAATCCATTACGTCCATGACGGCGAAGCACATCGCCACAACTTACAAATTACTTGCTCTCACACATCCTCACAGACTCAATATCCATTGCATATGTTAAGAATTGCATATTAACATACAGAACATACAGTATATTGCAACAATACTAGTATTCAACATTTTTGTACCACGTCACATACAGTTATTTTTACAGGTACCGTGCTCCCCACCCTTTAATGTTCACCCCAGCCTTATCTATCTATCTTGTGGCGTGGCAATTCTTCACTACACACCCTCTACGCTCTAGCAGACGCCACCAAAGTTTTAATCAAAGCAACAAGTAAACATACGATTCTTTCAGATGTATGTTGTTAGGCTAGAACAGTACCATATCCATACAATTACCTCGTCTCCAGTGTAGACCTCATACTAAACTCTCTCATGATCACCAAAACTTCTAATTCGAACCTCCCTCGTTCGTTCACACTCTATCCGTGAAACTATAAAACCACCTTGCGAACATTCATATAAAACCAACTCTCCAAGTCTAAAACGTTACTGCAGCAGCTGCGTTATCGCTTCTGTACCACATCTGCCCACATTAGCGATATCCTCTCAGTCGCAAGCTCCACCACTCCAGCACTGCCATGGCTTTCAACCTTGCCTTTCCCAACGCCGCTCGCTGCTTTTTCGATGTCACCTTCAATCGGAATCACCCGGAAGCCCGCGAATCGACGATGAACCGTCGTAGTGCATGCACCGCATTGAACTCTCCCAAATTCGGCATCGCCAAAACAGACCCCCGCACTGACCCGTTCTGTATGGACCAGCTAACACGACACCTATACTCTATCTGCACAATACAGATTGGTAGTCACTGCGAAGCTGTCCTTGAACCCGCCATTG
>CAZKHC010000179.1:0-3673 GCA_964552135.1 uncultured Algimonas sp.
ATTATAGAACAAAATGGAACGGTGGCATGGCAACTCGATCAACGACGAAACATTATTTGAATGTAGCTTATAAGGACCGCGATTTGGCGAAACGCTTGGGCGCGAAATGGGACCCGTCTGTGCGGCGATGGTACTGCCCCGCTGGGTCCCCTTTGTCGAAAATCTTTAGCTGGCGTAAAGCCTCCAATACGGTGAATGCCGAAGTGGCGGCGGCCTCTCAAGCCCTGTCATCGGTTGCGATGAACGAAAATTTCGACATGTTTCAAATCGCAGGCTAATCACGCCTGAGACTTTATCGCCTCTATATCCTATCGAAAATCTGGGATGCGCTATTGAAAATCTGGGTCTGGCGACCCAGATTTTTTTTATGTCATTGTCTAAAAATGAAAGCCATGAACCAGAAATTCTTACCCCCTCGGCACAACTGCGCCTGATTGAGTGGAACGCCAAACAAGAAAATGAAGAGGCGCAACTTCTACGGCTGGAGGGTTTGGCAAGATTAATGGATGCCCGGTTCCATTTGCCTCTCGTGCCTATTCCGATTGGCCTTGATACAATCATTGGTCTAATTCCAGGCATTGGCGATACAGCCAGTCTGGGCGTGTCGGGGATAATCATCGCAGGCGCGCATAGGCTGGGCCTATCAAAACGTCATCTGATACAAATGTGCGCAAATGTCTTTGTTGACTGGCTGATTGGTCTTGTCCCAGTCATTGGCGATCTTCTCGATATTGGGTGGCAAGGGAATATGCGGAATGTACGAATTGCGCGCACTGAATTAGAAGAGCGTTGGGACCGTGAACACGCCGGTATAATGCGTGAACCGTTAGGGTAATTCTAATCTAATGAATTCCAATGCCCACAAATCCAATTGAAAGAAAACTGGATATTACTTCTGAATTTTTCATTTAAATGTGATGAAGAAACTTTGAACCCCACTTGCAATTCATCTAGGCTTTCCCAATGCAGTTTCAACCGACCGAAGAACAAACGCTTATATCGGATATGGCGCGTCAATTTGCGGCCAGCGAACTCGCGCCCCATTCTGCCAAGTGGGACGAAGAAAAAGTCCTAGACCGGTCCGTCTTTGCCAAAGCCGCCGAGCTTGGGTTTCTAGGTATTTACACCGCCGAAAAACATGGCGGGACAGCGCTCTCGCGGCTCGATAGCGCGCTTGTATTCGAACAGCTGGCCGCAGGCGACGTCTCTCATACGGCGATGATGACCATTCATAATATGGCAACATGGATGATTGATCGTTATGGCGACGCCGCCGTCCGTGCAAAATATGTCCCGCGGCTAACAACGGGAGAGCTCATCGCCAGCTATTGCCTCACGGAGCCGGGAGCCGGATCAGATGCAGCGTCTTTGACGACGAAAGCCATTAAGGACGGAAGCGACTACATTCTCAACGGGACAAAAACCTTTATTTCCGGGGCGGGCTGGTCCGATGTCTATATCACGATGGCGCGCACCAGCGATGATGGGGCCAAAGGCATATCTTGCTTCGTCATTGAAAAAGACACGCCTGGCTTATCTTTTGGCGCAAATGAAAAGAAAATGGGGTGGAACGCCCAGCCCACAGCACAAGTTATTTTCGAGGATTGCCGTATCCCTGCGGAAAACCGTGTCGGCCCCGAAGGCGACGGCTTTAAATTCGCCATGAGCGGCCTAGATGGGGGCCGCATTAATATCGGGGCCTGCTCGTTAGGCGGCGCGCAAAAGGCGCTGGATGCCTCGCTACAATATACCAAGGAGCGCACGCAATTTGGCAAGTCAATTTCTGCCTTTCAGAATACCCAATTTATGCTCGCGGATATGGCAACGGAACTAGAAGCCTCGCGGCTGATGATTTACCGCGCAGCTGATATGCTGGATAAAAAACTTCCAAATGCGGGGGCTGCTTGCGCCATGGCCAAACGTTTCACGACGGATATGTGCAGTAAAATCGCCAATGACGCCCTACAGCTCCATGGCGGATATGGCTATCTCTCGGAATATGAAATTGAACAAATCGTCAGAGATTTGCGCGTGCATCAAATCCTCGAAGGCACAAACCAGATTATGCGTATGATTGTAAGCCGGAGTTTATTGCGGCAGTGAGCGGCTTGCATTCGAAAAACGCCCTTATGGCAGTTCTGGTGGGTTTAGCTGTTTTCGCTCTTTTACTACGGTGGGCGCCTTTAAGGACAGGGCAGGAAACAGAAAAGCCTCATCAAACCGTGCAAGACCGGAACCAAGAACAAAGACCTATCTGGTTTGATCAGGATTCAGGAGATTTAGATGATTTAGGAGATCTAAATAAAATACCTCCCTTCTCAAACGACGAGAAAGAGATTTTAAAAAATACTCCGACAAATGATATAGATCCAGAAACACTAAAAGACCTTTGTATCAAAGCGGAGCCAATTCAAAAAAATCCAAGAGGGGTTGAATATATTAAATTCCGAATGCGAAATCACGGAACCAAAGAAGAAGGTGAAAGCCTCGTCAATACGCTTACCGAACTAATATCCCTCATGAATAGGCATTGTGAAAACGGAAAACCTCGACAATGACAGACCAAATTAAATCTCGCATCATTGGCAATCTTGGCCATATCACGTTGAACCGTCCCAAAGCGCTAAACGCCCTGACGCAGCCTATGTGCGAGGAAATCACCCGCCTGATGCGAACTTACGCTAAAAACCCGAACATCGGCGCTGTCATCATTGACGGCGCGGGAGAGCGGGCCTTTTGCGCGGGCGGTGATGTCATTCTTCTCCACGACAGCGGCAAAGCCGGAGACAAACGCGCTGAAAAATTTTGGCGAACAGAATATGCGCTGAATGAATATATTTCGCGCTATCCCAAACCTTATATCGCGCTGATTGACGGGTTCGTTATGGGCGGCGGGGTTGGCTTGTCCGTGCATGGCCGCCTTCGCGTCGCGGGAGATACCACACGTTTCGCTATGCCAGAAACCGGGATTGGATATTTCCCCGACGTTGGCGGGACATATTTCCTCCCTCGCCTCGGAAGTGCGATTGGAAACTGGCTTGGCCTAACGGGCGCGAATATCGGTCCCGGACAGAGCTATGCGCTGGGCGTCGCCAATGCTTATGTCCCGACGAATCAACATGGCGCTCTGATTAAAGCTCTGGGAAAAGCAAATCTCGACGGGACAGACCTCTCCGTTGCGAATGTCATGAAAAAATTTGTACGACGCCCACCCGAAAGCGACCCCCTGCCCGCAGCCATCGCCTGCTTTGATGAGCCGACCGTACCCGCCATTCTTCGGGCGCTCGATGCCGATGGCTCAGATTGGGCGCTTAAGCAGGCCAAATCCATCCGCAGGAAATCCCCGCTTGCGATGGCCGTCACGCTAGAAGCCATGCGGCGCGGGGCAAAACTTCGGTTCCGCGAGGCCATGCAGCGCGAACTCGATTATTCTCTCGGCTATCTCAAAACGCAAGATTTCTATGAAGGCATCCGCGCGCAGCTCATTGATAAAGATCGCAATCCAAAATGGTCACATAATTTGGGCGAGGTGACCCAAGCCCAAATCTCGCGGGTACTCTCGCGTCATGCGGCAAAAGATTTAGCGTTTTTACCCTAACGCCGTTCGCTTTTATCCATCCTAGAAATACAGGCTAAGCCTAACGCCATAGCGCTGCAAAGCCGAGCATGAGAG
>CAZKHC010000180.1:0-3611 GCA_964552135.1 uncultured Algimonas sp.
CACATTGTCAGATTCGCAGTCCCCGGCTTTGAGAGACCATATCCTACCTCTGTCTGAAAGTCAGATGACGCCCTTTTATAAGCCTCCAAGAAGTCAGCCAGATTTTTGGCTTGCTTCTCCGTATAACCCGGAATGCCTTCCGCGCCGGCAATGAAATTGTACGGCAAAGCCTCGTCGCCGTGAACATCGAGACATAGAACAGGCTTATCCGCATCCATCGCAGCAATTGTGCAGAGGACTTCAGGACAGCGCTCGGGCGTGGCGACGCCCCACTCGCGGTTTAAATTTGCGCCGACGGCATTGGTGCGTAAATTTCCGAGGCGCGAGCCATCTGGATTCATATTCGGAATAATCCGGAAAGTGGCGTCTTTACGAAGCTGCTGCGCGACCTCATCGTCTTCATCCAAGAGGCGCGCGAGAAAACCTTCCATCCACCATTCGGCCATGCTCTCGCCGGGATGCTGACGGGCAATGACCCAAATAGTTTTATCGCCTGTTCCGACACGCAAGCAATCTATCGCCTGCCCTTGAATTGACTGACCAATGACCTCCAATGAGACGCCGTCATATTGCAAGCAATCAGAAATCAAATCCGCATGGCGCTCCATCGAATAGGGCGCGAAATAAGCGTAATAAATAGAATCCTGTTCGGGCGTATGATTCCATACCAAATGCCCATTTTCATAATTTGTATCTGCAACCCGAAACCACGTTTCGCGGTCATAACTTGCGGCGACATGATAGCCCTCCCATGCCTTGGCAAAAGCAGCTCCGGCTGCGTTGGTAATGCGGAATGTGCAATCTGTATCTTTGCCCCCCGCCGCCCGGAAATGGAACCATTGATAAAAATGCGATTCCGTATCATTGCGGATAGATAGGCGGATGTCTTTTGGGTCAGCCTCGCTCTCAATAATAATATTTCCTGAATCAAAAGCGGCATTAATATGTAACGTCATACTATTCTAAGCTTTCAAAATCATCAGGCGCAGAGATGGCAGCTTCTATCGAATCGCCAATCTGCGTTGCGTCTAACCCTTTCCAGAATATACGCCAATCCCCCGATGCATTTTCTGCTCGCTGCATCCCGTCGCATTGCTTCATATACCAAGAATTAAAGGGATTACCCATACGGGAGCGCCAGACAAAGGATGGAACTTCTGCGCAAGCTGCGTCCCAAATATCGCGCGCAATCCCTTCTCCGCGTGCTTCCCGCAAGACAAAAAACTTCGAGAGATAAGGCTTCCCTGCCTGTTCGATAAATAGCGCGCCACCGCGATAATCTACTTCTACAAATCCTTTATAAAGTTTTTTATCAAAAAACGTCGGGTTCAACCGCCGGGTGAAGGCCATCTCTAAAGCGTGGCTCAATTTGGGTTTAGAAAAAGCACTGAAAGACTTCCCGCGCTTAAAGTCTATCGCGCGCCGAATAAGAGTTCCGGTCCCGCGAGTTGTGAATAACTCACCGAGCAAATTTAACGGCGACGCGATGACATAGCTGCGCCGAGTTTTGGTCGTTTTCTCTAAATCCAAAACGCAATCTAAAAACCGAATTTGTCCTGCGGAAAAGGTTTCCGTCTCCATCACGTCAGGCAAGTCTTGTACGGTTAAATTCGGGCGGCGAATTCCATTTAAATTCAAGCCACCCGAAGGTTGTAGGAAAATAATCTTTTTGGGTTTCAAGGCCTTTGTTAGGCTAGATAGGTTCATCTTCCCTCTGCGGTCAGTCATTTCCAATACCGGAATTTTTCCAGCCCGCGATGATTTGCGGACTTCTTTCACCAAACCATATGACGCCGTATTGAGTTTAATCACCGGTACTTTAATCCGCTCAAGCGCCTTTGAAATAATCTGGCTTTGAAATTTTATGGATGTGCGGGCATCCTCCAGAGCTCCAATAATAATAATGGGAGTTAACTCCAGATTAGACAATATACGAAGAGATGAAATTAAAGCTTCCAAAAGCGGTTTCTTCAAACAGCGTGGATCAACGACAATCATCGCAAATGTCTCTGCGTCCTGCTGCGCGAATAACTCGGCATAAAATTTAGCTTCATGCTCCGCGCCGACAGCTGATAGGCTTTTCAGAACAGTCTCGCGTACACTCATCTTGAACTGCCTTGAAGCGCAATAGCATAATGCGCGGCGGCCTCTTCTAATTGCGCAATTTCAACATATTCATTTGGCTTATGCGCCTGCTCTAAATTTCCCGGGCCGTAAACGACAGCATTGATACCGGCTTCGCTCAACATGGCCGCTTCCGTCCAATAAGGCAGATCAACGATGTCCGTGTCTCCAAAGACATCCGAAAAAGCGCTCATATTTTTCGTGGCAAAACTCTCAAAGGCAACAATTGTATCTAGATCGATATCATCTGCGAGGCTGTAAATATCCGCCTCGCGCTGCTTTACATTATCGCCAGGCGGCGGGCGCATAGAGAACCAGAGCTTGGCCTGCGTCGGAATAACATTATAAGCGCCGTCGCCTTCTATATCGCCAATATTAACGCAAAGTCCTTTGAAGGGCGCGGTGCCAAACTCCATATGGGAATCCGCATAGGCCCCGACCTTCGCCGCTAATCGCGCGGCCTCCAATAAAGGACGCGGCGTAATATCGGCCAGAGAACTATGCCCTCCCGGTCCGCTAAAACTCGCCGATATGGCCAGCATGCCGCGATGGGCACGGCCAACGCGGCAGGATGTCGGCTCGCAGATGATGGCGCGTTTCACATCTTTCACGCGGCCTGATTTGATAACAGCCGGCATGACTTCGCTGCCATGTTCCTCATCGCCCGAAAAGAGAACTGCGACATTGCGCGGCTTAGTGATTTCTAACGCGGCCAAAATACAAGCGGCCGCGCCCTTAATATCGCTGGTACCCAATCCAATCACGCGGCCATTGTCACGGCGCAAACTTAGCGGGTCCGCTGTCCAGCCCTCACCGCTCGGAACCGTGTCTATGTGAACGTTCAAAAGCGTATCGGGCCGCCCCCAACGCGCGAGGACATAGCCAGAGTCGGATTTTCCGCGTGATCTGGCCACCTGCCCGACATGCAATTGATCTGGCGAAAACTTTGCGAGACGTTCTTCCAGATAACGCACGCAGACAATCTCATCGCCGGACCCATTACGCGTATCAAACGCAATCAAGCTTTCCAGATGATCCAATAAAACGGATGTGTCGATAAGGTCGATGAGGCAAGTCTCCTTAGAGGACCATACCTAATCCCATGACGTGACGGACGCAATGAAAAGCCGACGGGTTAATGTATGAAATCTATCCTTAGTCATTGCATATTCATCTTTTTGCTCCCATATCACACTCGCTGGCTTGCCAGATATGACGATAAACGCGCATGTAATAAGCGGACTGGACCCGGGGGCGGTACCCGGCGGCTCCACCATAAGCTCTCACTTCTCTCCACGGAGTAGAGAGGGTTTTTCATGGGGCCGAAATAGGATCGACAGACGTCTAAAGATGTTAGCTTTCGTTCGTGTGAGCACCGATAAATGCTCAACTATTATAATTGCTAATGACAATTATTCTGAGGATTTTGCTCTAGCTGCGTAAGCAGTTCGGGTATTTCCGACTTTAACTCCTAGCCCTTCAGACGG
>CAZKHC010000181.1:0-3572 GCA_964552135.1 uncultured Algimonas sp.
GCAATTAGAATTGTATTTTCTTTGCCCTCGGTCTCCGGGATATGGATGAATTTTAAGCCCGCTTTTTTAAGGCCCGCCACGATTTCAGCCTCGCCAGAGCCACGCCGAAATTCTTGCAGCGTGACAATGTCAGGTGCGTGCTCCGCGATAGTTTTAACAATATCGCCCGCGCGTCGTCCACCGCCTTGGAGGATGTTCCAAGAGAGGAGTTTCATGCGAGGCGTTTCATTTATCCTGAACTTTCCATCCGCCGACGAAATACCTCGTTTCCCACTCCGCGAAATATCCCAACAATTGCTGTTTAGAACTGCTCACCCGCATATCATATTTTAGCGGATCTTTGCGGTTGGGGGAGAAGTCTGTGAGCTGCATGACAAAAGCCGGGAAATCTTTAGAGGTTTCATCCTTATTGGTTTTCCACAGTACGATTTTACGCACCATAGTCGCGCCGCGTAATTCTTTGAGCGCGACGGCGCGTTTAATGATTTTACTCTCGGGTAAGACAATTTCTTCGGCCACCCGGTCTACATCGGGGATGTCGACAATATCGGTGAGCTGTGACAGCCGCGCATCATCCTTATTGGCGGTTTTATCATCGCGGAACCGAATGAATTGCGGCGAGATAATTGAGCAAAGTGGGAGGCGGCGCAGCCCTTCCCAGCGCTTATCCTCCGCGTTCCATTCCAGCACCATCTTATCAATTGGGTTCCCGCGCGAGGTCATGGCGACGAGGTCCAGACATTCAATTTCAACCACCAATCCCGGCTCAATCATCTGATAGGCGACGCGGGAGGAATTGACTTCGTGAAATTCACTCTCGGCCACGAGAGGTTGAAGCTTTTTCAAGATGCTCACGCGCTGCTCATCGGAAAACCCGCCGCCCACGCGCGAGACAATCTGATAGGTCCCGTCCGTACGCACAATAGCGAGCAGCATATCATGGAGCATACCCGTGCGGTCATCCGTGCTTTCGGTAAAGCCTAGGACGGCCAGATCAAGCGAGTGGCGCGGTTTGACCTTAAACACGCCTGCCGTATGAGAGCGCGCGACAACGCCTTCATGGCCTTCGCCTAGCACCCATTTTTCATACTGTTTGAGTACGGCAGAGGCGTTCTCTCCAATCGCGGTTTTGACGGGATGAATGCGTTTGCCTGCGCCAAATATCTCATCGAGCTTCGCAATGGTGGCATCGTAATCCATGGACAGATCAGCCCCGTCCAGATCGTAAATATTGAAACAGGCAAAGCCGAGCTGATCGAGTTCGGGTTGGTCGGCAGGCTTACGGCCTATGCGGACAATATCGTGAACGCGGGTGGCTTTACCGTCTTTCTTTTTAAACTCTTCTGTGCGCTGCACATAAAACTCGCCCCCAATCAGCGCTTTCTTAATGCCTGCTTTGGTGAGGAGCTCTGCCGCCTCCGCCATAAAAGGCGCGCCCGCGCGCAGGGTCTTACCGGGGTTAAGGGTGCAAACTTCGCCGTGTTCAAAAATGAGCATCGAGAACTCACCGTCAATTTTCTGACTGATTTGATAGGTGCTATCGGGGATGCGCCGCTTGGCGGTCTCCGTGTCTAGCGCCATGGTCATCTGGCCGAGCTGCCGCCGGCGCGTGCGGACTATACGCAGGTAACCCTCGACATTTAAATCATCGACCGTCCCGATGCGGTAGCCGCCAAAAAGCGCGCGCATATTGTCTTCGTTATAGAGCTTAGGCATCTTCGCTCTCCAACGCCTTGAGCTCCAAGTTCGATAGATGCAGCAGCAGGATATATTTATCCCCGTCAATGCGGCCCTCTAAAAAGCCGCGATAGGGGATAGAGCGGGAGCGAAAGATGAGCGGGTCGCGGCCCTTGGGCCCTGCGCCTAAAATCATTAGCGATTTCGCCTCATGCAGCTCTTTGGCCATCTCGTACAAAAAGTCATAGGTCAGCCCGTTAATATGCACGATTTGGAGCTTTGTCGCGAAGACGAATTTACGAATGGCCTCCGCCTTAGGGATCATTTTCCCTGTCCATGTCAGGGGGACTTCCGTGTCGATATTGGCTTCGAGCCGTCTTTGCTCACGGCGTTCGCGCATCGACCCATCGGGATTATAGACAACCTCATCTTGTCGGATGCGGTAGACCAGCTCTTCTTTGGGATTGATATAAACCCGCGATAAATCCCAGAGGAACATGCCGTCACGTTCAAAATCTATTTCGGGGTCACCCTCGGCGAGGGCCGCGCCCAGCGCCTCTGGGGTTTTAAACCGCTCCAGCATGGATTCGTAATCTTGATGCACCGCGCCTTTGAGGACTTTGCGCGTATAGGCAGGCAGTTTCTTTGGCCCTTGATAAAATATCGTTCGCCGCCGCCGAGTCGACTCGGCCTTCACAACTGCATCACGCATGCGCGCATCGGAGAGGTTGACGTTAGGCATTTTCGGTTCTCCATTGTCCTGACTTATAGTCTTCCACCGAACCCACAAACGCATTGGAGTCATCCCAATATAAGATACGGGATTCTAATTTTGAAAATTCTTTAAATAATGAGGCTAATTTTCGAAGTCGTGGTGTTGTTGAGTAAAGTCTATAATCAACTATTCTTGTGTCTGCGTATTCTTGGTTATTCACAAATCTTACATCAAGGGTTGCATCATGACCTCGGTGGTTTTTTAAAAAGATATGCAGCCGAAAAAAATAGCTAAAATTATCTTCGGATTTTTCGGAACCTAGTTGGTAGATAAATTCGTCTTCGTTGTGATTAGGGAAGTTCTTAAATACCTTAGCAAATTTGGATAATATTGTAGCATTATCATAAAGTTCAAAACGAGATGATGTTTCTTCACTCTCAATTGTCCAATGTAATTCCAAATGATGAGGTTCTTCATAAGGAACACGTTCGATTAGAATAGAATACCTCATCAATCTACAACATATCAAAGTCAAAGGCGTCGGTTTCGCCGCTATCATCTTCGCCCAGCTCTTCGGCGCGGGCCGCGCATATGGCGGCTTGTTCAAAACCGACAAATTCGATGTCGCTTGTCTGGCCAATAAGCATCCAAAGCGTCTCGCCTTCGCCTTGCATGATAAAGGCGGGGTCAAAATATATGCCGCCGCGATAGGAGAAGGGGAATTGATAAATCGCGCCGGCTTTAAGCTTGGCTTTTAGCTCTGCATTTATCTCGGTTTGTGGGTCGAGCTGATAGGCGAGCCGTATCGGGTGATCGAGGAAGGTATCGATGTCGACTTCTTTAGAGAGAGGGGTCGGGGCCGCAAAACTTGAAGGGACTTCGGCAATTTCTTTACCGTCTCGGTCAATCGGGATGAGCTCATCGCGCGTAACCCAAAGCCCTTCCGTATTGATATAGCCGCTGGCTGTGCCGCCCATCGGAATGATGGTGCGCCCATCACGAGCAAGGGTTGCCAAGGTGCAGGCTTTATCATTGGCGTCAAAAGTTTCGGTCTTGACCTGCCCATAAAGTTTGGTGCGGTCAACCTTATGAATAGCCACGGTGAAATTTTCACCGTCAAAGTCGAATTCTAATTTGCGTGCCATATTCCCCTTCTTCCCACTGGCAGAAAGACAGCTTA
>CAZKHC010000182.1:0-3481 GCA_964552135.1 uncultured Algimonas sp.
CCTGCACGGTTCGGTAACTTTATACCACATGGCGTGCCGCGCGGTGTGCCGTGGGCCAATAATTAAACAATCTATCCACTATCCCTCCTTTCAACCCTCTCTCTGTCCACACACCACCTCTTCACTTCGTCAGTGCTGTCTACCAAGTCCTCCCCTCCACCCACACTCTATGTCTATAAACTGTGCCCACCCACTTGACTACTACTATCCTGTCTTCTGTTCATCCCAGTTGTTTCCTGAACCCGCAGTTGTCGGCTAGTGTCCTTCTGCCTACTGTCCTGTCTTCATACGTAGCTCTGAACAGCTTTTCAATGGGCGCCCTTATTTGCTGTTACATGGTGTTGGGCCGCCACGGTTATAGTTTCGAGCATATATGGTGGCTCGTTATACGGAGGCAGATCACAAAGCTATGCAACTGTTTACGATGTACAGGTAGGCGGACAGACATTCATAGCTGCTTAGGCGTTGCATGAAGCTCACGAGCACACGTTAAATGTACGGGTCGCCTTTGCAGCCGTCGGTAACACAAGAACGGCTACTGTAACACACTTGTGTTACATGTGTGCCCTGTAAAGTGGAATCAATTCCATCTTTGGCCTAAATTTCAACCATAACTGTACCTGTCCCCAGGCAGTGCACATCATTTTCTACCTCCATCCCACACAAGTTCAAAAAGTTAGAAACGTCACGTGCTCCGCCTTCCAACCAACCAATACCATACAAGTAGGTGACGTATTGTGCCCCGACATCATGAGCAAGTGTTTGTAAATTTCGTCGGCTTGGTAGCTCCACTTCCGCCTCCTGCTTCGCCCTGCCCATCCAATTTATCTCTTCATCTGTGCATCATTACCCGTTGTCTTTAATTCGAATCAACCCCCTTTTCCTGTCACCCTTCTCTTCCGCTCACACTTCTGCGGCGAAGATACCACGCATACCCATGTTCGCACTTCTTACGTGCGCGGAAATTTTCTGGTCATGTGCCTAACACAATGCAAGCCCCTCCAGATTTAATCGACCCTTCTTACATGTTATCTGTTTTTTTTTTTTCATTCTTTTCTGTACCGCATCTAGTATACACATACTGTATGTGGTGGATGTCTTGTACAGTCCTACACACAAACGTACAGTTGTGAAGTTGTAAGGTTGTACATGTTTTACTGTTGCAAAGGCACCTTTCATCTGTTGACTAGCGGTTCCTATCACTACACGCGGCGGACACACGTCCTGTTCATTTGGGAGCTCTACTGATGGTCTGTGATCTACTCGTTCTCAGTTCAGTCGATCTTTCCTCCTGTTCACTTTCTCTATCTGAATTTGGAACTAAACTACGGCGGTCGTGTTGGGTCCCCATTGCTCATCCAGTCATCTCACCATTGAGGAGACGAGAGACCTCTCCTGCAGTCGTGTGATGTCGTTTCCAGTTTCTCATTCTACGACAACCTAGCTCGCAGATCCATATTTAGCTTACTATATAAACAATCGTGTAGCCACCACACCACACCGACCCTCCTCGCCTCACTCCACCCATTACAACTACACCTCTGCCCTGCTGTACTCCAGCAACTCTTTCATTTCCTCTACCACAAAGGCGATTGCAGCTAATCCGAACCGTCGAGCGTCCATTCCGAACTTCACAAATGTCGTTTAATACCATCACAGCGTCTCTACTCCTTTTGGCTATTGTAGCCGTCCCAACGATCGCCGCCTCCGCAACTGATGCAAATGATGAATGTGTCATGACCAAAACATCGTGCCAGTGCTCCAGCACAGATCGCTCCGGCCTCTGCATGCACTCACAGGGTAATGGTTCATGTCTACTCGGTCTTTGCAACGAGGGATATCGCTGCGACTGCCTCGGTTACGAAACGTGCGAGCTCAAGACCTGTGGCATGCACACCTCGGATGCAAACACAATCCCCAGCGAAACCTTGCCATTTCAATGTCACCTCACACCAGATGTAGGCACCTGCACCACGTTCGCCGCCATGCTGGATACAGTAACCAGTGCAGACAATGCTGCGACAGATTCTTCTACTAGTGAAGAAGAAGCCAGTGAGTCAGCAGCTGCCGCTGTCAAGTTGGTAGAGGAGGTGCAGGCAGAGAAGAAGGCGGTGGCGCAGGTCTTGAAGGAGGTGGAGCGCATCGCACTGGATGTACCGGAAGAAGAGCTGCAATCTATTGAGGAAGACGCAATTGTAGTGCAAGAAGCTGTGGAGAAGGTGGCTGAATTGACATTACTGGCGATCCGTGATGCGACGAAAGCTTGCAAGCGTAACCTCGAATCGCGTGCCAATAGGCGGCAGGCACACCGCAAGCAGAAAGAGGCAAATGAAAAGAAGGTGGAACTAGATGCGGAGCGGCAGAGGAATGTGGGCAGTAGTAAGGACAGTGAAGCGCCGAAGCGGTGCGAGAAATGCGAAAAGCTGGAAGAGGATATTGCTAGTCTGGAGGGTGAGCGGAAGGTTTCGGCAAAGAAGAGCGGAGAGAAGGCTAAGGGAGGGCTTGAGGCGAGGCGAGGAAGCCAGCAGAGGAGGAGTGAGGCTAGTGATGTTGTTGCGACGGCGAGGTCTGCGGCGTCGTCATGCATGAAGAAGGCAAGGGAGACACTGCAGAAATACCGGTCTCGCTCTAGCTCATGAGAGGAGACGGTATTGTTAGTACATATTCTACGTGTGCCACATCACGTGGTGAAATGGGTGTTTGACTAGAGACAGGATACTAAATAAAGAGGAGTTCTGTTTTGGAGATGTCCAGTGTTGGGGTCGGATGGGCAACGGGCAACGGTGTTTCGAGTGGAGGGTGGCGTGGTACGGGGGTTGTATCGGCTATCAGTTATCGACTGCGAATTGAGATGTCCATTGACGGGCACAGCTGCTAGTTAGTTCAGATGCACAGCTGACGGTAGTTTTTCAACGACAGGTGCCCATGGGTAATACAACAACCGAACAGTCCAAGTGGCGCATATGGTATTGCGCAGCCACAACACAAGAACATTTCACGCTGTGGTGTCGTCTGTTGCTGTTCTACTTACACAAATGCTTAACACTTCGCCTCGCTCTCCCTACTGTGCACCTATTGTTCCTATCGACTTGTGCACTTTATCGATGTTACACTAGGCTGTTGCCATTTCGGAGATGTACCTGGGAGACGGGACCACCTACCGCTGGGGTACCGTGGATAGTACTCCAGTACAATGGACTGTGTTGTAGGTACTGCACTGTACTGTACTGTACCGTAAAGGTACACTGTACGGTTCAGGTACACTACAATGTTATGTGCCGTGGTGAAGGCCATGTAAATTTAACGGTGCGTCAGGAAGGTGTCCGTGCAAAAATGGCGCATGAGAGCAAATATCATAATGCCGTCACATCACATCTCACCCCCTCTCACAGCCTGTTTCCGCCTGTTCCGTCATGAACAGCGTGCCCTGCACGGTTCGGTAACTTTATACCACATGGCGTGCCGCGCGGTGTGCCGTGGG
>CAZKHC010000183.1:0-3469 GCA_964552135.1 uncultured Algimonas sp.
ACGCGCCATCCTCGCGCAGTAAGCGCGCGGACAACATAGCGGCCAAGAAAACCTGACGCGCCGAAGACTGTGACCAGACCGGGATTTGCAGCCATGATGAGTGTCCTTTTGAACAATATTTTTCTCGCCAGAATATTCGCAAGAATATAAACGCGGATTAAGCCTTTGGGTCGGAGCTGTCCACTGCGCTTTTTGACCTATTTCATTTAGATGATTTGCGCGAGCCAATAATCAGCCGCAGCTTCAATGAGATCCACAACTTGGGCAAATCCGTCTGGTCCGCCGTAATAGGGATCGGGAACATCTGACCCATCTGGCAGGAAGAGGGAGAGCATAGTGGTGCTATCGGCTGGCCTTAGCGCCTTTAGGTCTTGCAAGTTTGAACGATCCATCGCGAGGATGAAATCGAAATCATGAAAGTCTTGAACCGTTACTTTCCGCGCCGCTTGGCCTTCGAAACTATAGCCGCGTTTTTCGCCTTCTGCGCGGCTGCGCGGGTCGGGACCATTACCCACATGCCATGCGCCCGTGCCCGCACTATCGATTTGGATGTTTCTGTCCCCAGCCTTCGCTCGGAAAACGGCCTCCGCAGTGGGCGAGCGGCAAATATTACCTAGGCAAACGAAGAGAACAGATGTCATAAGCTAACTATGCCAAATTTCGAGCATATTGTCATCCTGACTGGTGCAGGTATTTCCGCCGAAAGCGGCATTCAAACTTTTCGCGATGCTGGCGGATTATGGGAAGATCACCCCGTTGAGCAAGTCGCAACACCCGAAGGCTTTGCGGCGGACCCTGTTTTGGTTCACCGTTTTTACAATCTTCGCCGCGCCGCCCTTAAAACTGTTGAGCCAAATGCTGCCCATAAAGCGCTCGGGCGATTGGGACGCGAATTTTCTGGCAAACTGACGCTGGTCACGCAAAATGTCGATGATCTCCATGAACGCGGCGGCTCCAAAGATGTCATTCATATGCACGGAGAATTGCTCTCGGCATTTTGCAGCGCCTGTCATCATAAATGGCGTCAAGCCGAAGATTTATCCATTGAGACGTCCTGTCCCGCTTGCGGGACGAAAGGTGGCCCGCGCCCAGATATCGTCTGGTTCGGCGAGATGCCTTACGACATGGACCGGATTGAGCGCGCGCTGCAAAGCTGCGATCTCTTTGTATCCATCGGGACGTCCGGTGCGGTCTATCCTGCGGCAGGTTTTGTCCAACTGGCGCATACTTACCGCGCGCAAACTTTAGAGCTGAATTTGGAACCCTCGCAAGGAACGAGCTTTTTCTCCGAAACGCGCTACGGCCCAGCCACGACCCTTGTTCCGGCTTGGGTCGACTCACTCCTCGCTTAACTCTGGTCCATCAAGTTTTCGCGTTTTAGACATTTTTGGAAATAAGAACCGCCAGGCACCTGCAATGCCTATCGCAGCGATGCCGCCGGCTGTGACCGTAAATACTGCGCCCCACGCCACAGCCATTGTGCCTGCGCGAAATTCTCCGAGCTCATTGCTTGCGCCGAGGAAAATTGCATTGACGGCGTTCACTCGCCCTCGCACGCGGTCAGGCGTCCAAAGTTGGAGTAATATCTCGCGAATATACACGCTCACCATGTCAAAGGCTCCGACAAATGCGAGTGCCAAAATGGATATCCAAGCAATTGTCGATAGGCCGAATACGGCTGTCGCGGCGCCAAAACCTGCCACCGTCCACAGCAATATTGCCCCTGCATAATCGCGAACGGGGAAGCGGATCAAAATTGCAATCATAAGAATGGCTCCAACACCTGGCGCTGCGCGCAAAAACCCGACCCCCCATGGACCCACGTCGAGAATTTGATCAGCGTAAATGGGCAAGAGCGCTACCGCTCCGCCTAATAAGACGGCAAAGAGGTCGAGTGATATGGCGCCAAAGACGATTTTTTCTTTCCAAATAAATCGAAATCCCCCGACAATCGTTTCCCAATTTGTGGGTGCGGTTTCAATGTCTTGGGCGGGTTTTTCGAGTGAGAATATGAGCGTGGCCGAAATGGCAAAAATTATGGCGGCTACCCCATAAGCAAAGGGTCCTGAAATTCCGTAGAGCAAGCCGCCTGCGGCGGGACCCGCAATTGATGCGAGTTGCCAGCTGGACGTAATCCAGCCAATCGCATTGGCAAAGTCGCTTTTAGGCACGACGTTCACAACCAAAGAGCTGGATGCCGGTGTATGGAATGCCCGTGCGACACCAAATAAGGCCAGCGCAATTAAGACGAATATGGGCTCAAAATACCCAGAGACGGCGAGCATTAAAATCACCAATGCGCATATCATCTTAAGCACTATCGCTGCGCCCATGACGCGCCGCCGTCCGAGTTTATCTGCGGTGAGACCTGTGACCAGCACGAGCAAAAGCGGCGGCAGAAATTGAACTAATCCAATCAGGCCCAAGTAAAGCGCATTGCCGGTGACTTTCCATAATTGCCATCCCACAGCGACGGATACAATTTGAGTGCCGCTGGCCGTCAGAAACCGCGCCCAGAAATAGCGTTTGAATGCGCTATGGCGAAAGGCCGCGAACCTATCTTCGTCTTGTGCACTTCCGCTCATATATGCGGCCTATCGTGTGCTTGCCCCAAAGACCAGAGCTGTCCTATTACCCAGTTAATGCCGCTTCATATTTATATCGATGCCGATGCCTGCCCTGTACGCGAGGAAACCTATAAGGTTGCGCGGCGCCATAATGTGCCTGTCACTGTCGTTGCGAATAGCTATATCCGAGTCCCTAAAGATATCGGATTTTCCTTTAAACTCGTCGATGACAGTTTTGACGCCGCCGATGACTATATCGCCGAAGCGGTGGATGCCGCGTCTATTGTCATAACCTCCGATATCTTGCTCGCCGAACGCGTGCTGAAATCTGGCGGGCGCGTTCTTGCCGCCAATGGCAAGCCCATGACTATGGATACGATTGGCAGCCAAATTGCTGTGCGGGCTATCATGGCCGATTTACGCGCCGGTGCCGAACAGCCGACCATTGGCGGCCCGCCGCCCTTCACCCAAAGGGATCGCTCTCGATTTCTTGAAGCGCTGCATCTTGCTTTGGTCCAATCGAAGCCCTAGCTTCAATGCGAACTAATGCGAGAAGGTCTGTCCAATGAAACACTTGCTTATCGGGACACTTATCGCTCTCTCCCTCGCAGGATGTAAGCCAGCTATGACCGACAATACGCCGAACACAAAAACAATCGCCTCTTCCCAAGATTTCAGCGCAACGGAAGCCAGTCTGATTGATGCGCTCGCGTCCCGCAATCTCAAACTTTTCACGGTCGTCGACCACGGCGTAGGTGCGCAATCTGTCGGCGAAGATATTGGTCAGTCTAAACTCTTCATTTTTGGCAATCCCAAAGTCGGCTCGCCCCTCATGGCGGCTGAACCCACGCTGGGATTGGAACTCCCGATGAAAATCCTTTTGCGAGGTAGCGGCGGAGAAG
>CAZKHC010000184.1:0-3356 GCA_964552135.1 uncultured Algimonas sp.
AGACTTGCCGCTGAAGGTCCGCCGAAGAAGTGCCGTCCCTGCGGTGTCGAAGTGCGTACTCAGAGTGAGTTCGATAACCATCTTCGCAGTAAGCGCCACAAGGACACCCTCAAGCACCAGGCGGCCTCGAAAAAGAAGAAGTCTTCCTAGATACATTCATCTTCTTTAGCTTCTTATAAACACTTCGTCCTCAGATCATTCACTCTTTCCTCTTCGCAGACACTCTATCCTATAGACCTGAGCTTGGTCGTTCGACGACTATCGGCTGTTTACTTGGTAGGGTCGAACAGATAGCAGGTGTACTACGTTAAGATGGATAACAACGCTTCCAACATCCGCATCGAGAAGCTCAACTACTCCAACTTCCACTCATGGAAACAGAAGATAGAGCTCGTCCTTGGTCATCGCGATGTCGACGATATGGTGGATCCGACTCTCTGTCCACCGCGTCCGGACGCGTCGGATGAGCTCTCTAAGTGGATTCGGAGAGACAAGACCGCCCGCATGACCATCGGAATCAGTCTCTCCGATGAGATGCTCAAGAACGTCCGACACACCACTACCGCTCTCGAGATGTGGAACGAGATCTGCAACGTCCATCAGAGGCACACCTTGCTCAACAAGCTCTCGGCTCGACGGGAATTCTATACCGCCACCATGGAACACGGTGAGAAGATGCTCGTGTACATCAACCGAGTTCGTCAAATGGCATCCGTCCTGGAATCCATGGGTGTCGACATCGACGACAAGGAGATGGCTATGGCAGTTCTAAACGGCCTCCCGAAATCGTTCCGAACTCTCATCACTGCGCTCGACGCGATTGGTGATGATGACCCGTCGTTCACCTTCGACAAAGTTCGAAGTCGTCTCCTACAAGAGGAGAGGCGATCAATCATGCTGACTAGCAGCCGCCCCGCATCACAGTCGTCGGCCTTGATCAATCAATCTCCTAGGCCAGGCCGTGGGCTCAATCGCAAACACTGCACCCACTGCAACAAGACCAACCATACAGAGCCATACTGTTGGGAGAAGTACGGTCGCCCTACAGCTTCTCGAGGTAAAGGGTCTCGCAAAACTTCGGGTCCTTCCGATCAAAACACGTCAGCAAACACTGCTGTTATCGCATCTGAGGTCGATCCCAAGCCTGACATCGGGTCTACTTTGCCAGACTCCGAATTCGTCTGCCTCATGACGAGCGCAATAGCGGGACCGGACAGCCGAAGAAAGGCCACCACTTGGCACATCGATTCGGCCGCTACCTCGCACATGACCTTCGATCGTTCAGTGTTCGCTAGTTACGAAGCACTAAACCCATTCCCAGTAACGATGGGGGACAAGTCCACGTCCATTGCCGTGGGACGTGGCGATGTTCATCTTCCCCTTCTGGTTAACGGTGTGGTTTCTATGTGCAAGCTTCAAGACGTTCTGCACGTTCCCTCCTTTGTCTTCTCCCTCGTCTCTGTGAGCACCCTCACCAAACGCGGTTTCTCAGTTCGATTCACCGATCACGGCGTAAACATCATGCAGGGTGACTCTGTCGTTGCTATGGGCACCCACACACGCGGGCTCTACTCCCTCGACATCGGCTCCACTAGCCACAGTACCGAAGTCGCTTGTGCTGCGACGCTTGAACTGTGGCATGAGCGCATGGGGCACGTCCACAACGCCGGTATCTCCCACATGGCCAAGCACTCTGCCGTCGAAGGTCTCGACATATCACCTGGCGGATCCACTACTGCTGTCTGTGAAGGCTGCGTCGCAGGCAAAATGCCTCGCGCTCCCATTCCCAGGTCCTCCTCTACTCGTGCAACCGGACTACTCGACCTTGTCCACAGTGATATTGCCGGTCCCATGGAGGTATCCTCGAAAGGGGGAGCTCGATACTTCGTCACTTTCATCGATGACAAGTCTCGCTGGCTCACTGTCTACCCTCTCAAACTTAAATCCGACTGCTTCGCCTCATTCCAGGCGTTCCATCTATGTGCTGAGACTGCCACTGGTCGCAAGATTCGCCAGTTGCGTTCAGATGGTGGGGGAGAATACTTCTCTACCGAATTCAATTCCTTCCTCGATGAACATGGCATCCAACGCCAGACCACATGTGCGTACACCCCGCAGCAGAATGGGGTTGCCGAGCGCATGAATCGTACCCTCAAGGACCTAGCCCGAGCCATGCTGCATCATAAAGGCATCGCGTACGAGTTCTGGGCAGAAGCCCTGTCTTGTGCGGCGTACATTCGAAACCGAGTTACTAGTCGGTCGCTCCCTTCTAATACTACCCCCTTCGAAATCTGGTTTGGGAGAAAGCCCAACGTCTCCCATCTCCGTGTCTTCGGAAGCGAGTGCTGGTACAAGGTTCCTGATGAACTCCTTCGCACCCTCGATCGGAGGGCACGTCCAGCCGTTATGCTGGGCTATGCCGAAATGCAGAAGGGGTATAAACTGTGGGACGATGTGAACAACCAAATCGTCATATCCCGAGATGTGGTGTTCAAGGAGAAGCCTTCTACCCATGTTTCGCATCACCCCGTAATTCCCGAAGATGATTCTATTCTTCCGGACGAAGACTACTCTCCAAACTTCGAACCTGGTCAAGAGCAATCGCCTGAAAGCTCAGAAGCCGAAGACCAAGTTTCATCACCTCCGGATTCAACTCAAGATCCCGCACCCTCGTCCAATCCAGACACTCCGCCCGTTCCTGATCATGACGCCACTGATCCCAATACTCCAACCACTCCCCTACCCAGTACCATTCCCAACCAGAGGAAGTCTTCTCGTACTCGTAAGCCTCCCAGTGCCTGGTGGAAGGCAGTCGCTCACGTCTCAACTGCTCCCACCTCTACCACCCCTGAACACCTCTTGACCTTCACTGAGGCGACCAAGGGGGAGGAGAGCCACCTTTGGCGCGAAGCCATTGCATCCGAGATGGATTCGCTACGCAAGAACCAGACGTGGGTTTTGGTCCCCCGCAGTGAAGCTCACAATCTTCTTTCTTCGAAGTGGGTCTTCAAGCGCAAGGAAACCATCACCGACAGTGGGGCGCACTCCTTAAAGCACAAGGCTCGTCTCGTCACTCGCGGTTTTCAACAAAAGTACGGAGTCGACTACGAAGAGACTTATGCGCCCGTCGTCAAGTTCTGCACTCTTCGCATGTTGTTTGCAATGGTCGTTCATCACCAACTTCACTGTGACCAGATGGACGTCAAAACTGCCTTCCTCTACGGTGAGCTCGAACAAGACATCTATATGGAGCAGCCGGAAGGCTTTGTCGACCCGAAGCGTCCCGGTCATGTATGCAAGCTTCAGAAGGCCTTGTACGGTCTTAAACAAGCGCCGAGACAATGGCATGCTAAGAT
>CAZKHC010000185.1:0-3339 GCA_964552135.1 uncultured Algimonas sp.
GCGTGGAGAACGAATTCATAGGTATGCCCTGCGGGATTATGGACCAAATGGCGGTGGCTATTGCCAATCCGGGTCAGGCCTTAGCATTGAATACTGAGACTCTAGATTATGACTTAGTTGATCTCCCCAAAGATTATCAAATGGCTGTTATTCATTCTGGTCAGTTTAGACAACTTAATGAAGGTCGTTATAAAGAACGCAAAGAAGAATGCGACGCTATTAAAGCTGAGTTGGGGCATGACAATATTTGCAAAATCTCCAATAAGGAATTTGCGGCGCTCAAATCTCTTCCTGATATACTTAAACGCCGCGCCAAACATTGTATGACAGAGCACCGCCGTACCATTGAAGCGGTTGACTGTTTACGTAGAAATAAGATCCAAAAACTCGGCGATTTGATGTATCAAAGTCATGTCTCAATGCGAGATGATTTTGAAATTACTATACCCAAAGTCGACCAACTCGTCGACGATGCCATTAGGCTAGGTGCATTAGGTGCCAGACAAACCGGCGGTGGATTTGGCGGTTGTATTGTTGCTTGCGTCTCAAATGAAAAAAGAGCGGCTTGGGAAAAGGCGCTACTATTGCGACATCCTGAAGCCTTTCACGTGAGCTGATGGGAGCATGGCACAACTCTATGACATTCTGATTATTGGCGGCGGAATTAACGGAACTGCTATCGCGCGTGATGCCGCTGGCAGAGGATTGAAAGTCCTCCTGTGCGAAAAAGACGATTTAGCAAGCCACACCTCTTCGGCTAGCACAAAACTGATTCACGGCGGATTACGTTATTTAGAACACTATGAATTCAAACTAGTTCGAAAAGCTCTAAAAGAGCGTGAGATTTTATTGAGCGCAGCACCTCATATTATTTGGCCGCTTCGTTTTATCTTACCTTACGATAAAGGACTTCGGCCCGCCTGGTTCTTGCGACTGGGCTTATTTGTCTACGATCACTTAGGTGGGCGGAAATTACTCCCTGCAACAAAAACCATCAAATTACAATCTGGCATCCATGAAGGGGTTTTAAAGCAACACCTAAAAAAAGGCTTTGAGTATTCTGATTGCTGGGTCGAAGATGCAAGGCTTGTAACGTTAAACACAATTGACGCTTTTGAACGAGGTGCTGAGATTTTGACACGGACAGAAGTTCAAAACATCGACATCATTCAGGACCTCTATTCTGCAGAAATAGTGGAGAAAGGCATCGCTCGTACAGTTCACGCTAAATCTATTGTTAATGCGGCAGGTCCTTGGGTTGAAGAGGTGCTCTTTAAAATAAAGCGAGACCAAAACTTTTCAGGTCTTCGGCTTATCAAAGGTAGTCATATCGTAACAAAAAAACTATTTTCAGGAGATCATAGTTACATTTTCCAAAACTCAGATGGACGTATTATCTTCGCCATTCCTTACGAAAAAAATTACACTCTGATTGGAACGACAGACATCCCTTTTGAAGCAGAAGATGGGTCTGTCCAAATTTCTGACGAAGAGGTCCGTTATCTGTGCGAGGCGGCAAGTGAGTATTTTACCAAGCCAATCACAAAAAAAGATGTCGTTTGGACCTATACTGGTGTGCGCCCACTTTTTGATGATAATAATGAAAATGCCTCCGCCATCACCAGAGACTATATTCTCAAAATTGAAGAATTTACCCCTGGTTCACCATTTTTATCGGTTTACGGAGGTAAAATAACGACGTCTAGAGTACTTGCAGAACATGCGCTTGAGAAACTAACTAAATATCTCAAACCAAAATCAGGAACCTGGACCCGTGACGCGTCGCTTCCAGGTGGCGATATTCCCCAAGCCGATTTCGATGGGTTCTACGATAAATTAAGACGTGTTTATCCCTCAATTCCAGACTCGATTCTTCACCATCTAGGGAGAGCGTATGGAACACGTGTCCACAAGCTCCTTGAATTATCCGGGTTTGAGCTTGGTATGCAATTTGGTTCAACATTGACCGAAGCTGAGGTGAATTACCTTATCCAATTCGAGTGGGCAAAAACTGCAGATGATGTTATGTGGCGCAGAACGAAACTTGGACTACATATGTCCGAGGATGAACGAACTGTTTTCACAAACTGGTTTAAACGCAAGGCAAAAAAACTAACCAAGGTTCTCCCGGACACATCTTAAAACCATAAGATTCCAAAGGATTCATAATGACCCAATTTGCAAGTTCCGTTTCCGGTCGTGACTACATCGTTGCCGGTGGGGCCGGTTACATTGGTAGTCATGTCTGCAAAACAATAGCAGATCATGGGGGCAACCCCATTACGTTTGATAATCTTTCAGCAGGGCATGCCCACGCTATAAAATGGGGCCCATCATTGCGCGTTGACCTTCGTGACCGTGAAGCCACTATAAAAGCTTTTAATACCTACAAAGATGTTAAAACCGTTATTCACCTTGCTAGTTCAATAGAAGTTGGAATTGGTGAGAAACAGCCAGCTGAATTTTACGACAATAATGTCTCAGCAGCTCTCAACCTACTTATGGCGATGCAAGAAACAAGTGCGAACCGTCTGATCTTTTCCTCGACATGTGCTACGTATGGCGAAACACAAAATATGCCTCTGTTAGAAACAGAACCCCAATTCCCTGTCAGCGTTTATGGCAAAACCAAGCTTGCAATTGAGCACATGATACAGAGTTTTCATAAAGCCTATGGCCTCAATTATGTAACTCTACGTTACTTTAATGCATCGGGAGCGGATGCGAGCGGCCAAATCGGCGAGGAACATGACCCAGAAACACATCTAATTCCTATAGCTCTTGAGGCAGCAGCAGGGTTACGCCCAAAAATGAAAATATTCGGAACAGACTATGACACGCCCGACGGCACATGCCTTAGAGATTATATACATGTGAATGATATTGCCTTAGCTCACATGTACTCTGAACGTGCCTTCGACAAAGGGCTCACAAACGCAGAAGTTAATATTGGTACGGGCCAAGCCGTTAGTAATCTGGAAATATTGAAAACCATAGAGAAAGTAACTGGCAGGCCGGTGCCCTATGAGCCCGCTCCGCGCCGCGCAGGAGATGTCACAAAATTATTTGCCGATAGCTCACAAGCCAAAGAAATACTGGAGTTCGAACCGCAACACTCTGACATCAAGAATATCATTCAAACGGCGTGGCGTTTTCACAGCAAAAAATGGGGGATCAATGAACTTGGTTAGAATCAAGTCCTTTGACGACCAAAAACTAGGTACTTCTAGCCTCGGCAGGAAAGTGACAGTCTTTCAGCAGACCGGTTATCTAGAAAATTTCGTACAATCAATTTTCGAACCTGTAACTGACAGTACAGGCGGCGTTCTCGTCCTTGTA
>CAZKHC010000186.1:0-3298 GCA_964552135.1 uncultured Algimonas sp.
GATCGGCCAAAAGATCGGCTTCGAGCTGTAAATCTTCTGCCTGTGTTTTTCCGCGCGGGCGCGTTCCGGCGATGGGCCGAACCGTGACAACATCGTCTCGAAGGCGAACTAAAATTTCAGGACTGGAGCCGATGACTTGGTGGTCGTCAAAATCGAGGAAATAGAGGAAGGGCGAAGGGTTCATTCGCCTCAGGCTACGGTAGAGCGCAAAGGGCGTCGCAGGCAGAGGGGCAGAGAGGCGCTGGCCTATGACGACTTGGAACACATCTCCCGCAAGGATATAATCCTTGGCTTTCTTCACGCGCGTCGCAAAAGTCGCAGCATCGGTGCCGAGTTTCGGCTCCAGTGTCGGTATAACAACTTCGCGGTCCGTATTGGCGGAAACGGGCAAGGCTAAATCTGCAGCCACGCGCGATATCCGTTCGCAGGCTACCTTATAATCTCCGCCAGCTGGTAAGGGCGATCCGATAATAATTTCCTGCGCGACTTGGTCGAAAATGCAGACGATACGCGGGCGCACCATAATTGCGTCGGGTGTACCGATGGGGTCTGCCTTCGCCCCGGGCAGTGTCTCGACTTGGCGGATCATGTCATAGCCGAGATAGCCAAATAGGCCTGCGGCCATGGGCGGAATGTCGTCGGGGAGGTCAAATTTGATTTCGTCTTGCAGCGCGCGCAGGGCGCCGAGCGGTTTTCCTACGCAGGGCGTATATGCGCCTCCATTTCGGCTAATCTCGCTAGCGTCGCCGTTAGAGCGCCAAATGATATCGGGGTCGAAGCCGAAGAAACTATAACGTCCGCGCTGTTCTCCGCCTGTGACGGATTCAAAAAGGAATGCATAGGGCTTGCCAAGGCCAGCTTTCAAAAAGGCTGAGACCGGCGTATCTATATCATTGATAACCCGTGCATGAACGAGTTGCGCCTTTGATTTATCGACGGCCTCAGAGGAGGGGAAAAAGGCGAGGGCCATAACGTTATCTTACTCGCCCTCAACACCCATAATGGCGCGGACCTGATCGTCATAAGAAATCAATTCATGCTCTCTCAAAATGGCTTGCGTATAAGCATTTTGGATGTCGCCGCTGATTTCTGCGCCAATATTACTTTGTAATGTATCCAGGAATTCGCCAGCTAAGCCATCGGAGTTTGGAATAATCCTGTCCAAGCGCGCTAAAGTATAGGTCAGCGGCACGGCCCCTGTACCGCGTGCAATCTCACCAACTTCTGAGGTCAAGAGATCAACAACAACCGCGCCAGAAATGTCGCGAGGAGGCTGACCGCGCGAAATGCCGCGTTCTTCTAGGCTCGCGGCTGAACCCAGTTCATCTGCAATTTCTTTAAGCGTCCGTCCATCCCGTATTTCTTGCGCCAAATCCAGTCCGCGCTGCGTTAGGGCGTCGCGAATTTGCTCCGACTCCCACGCACGTAAAACGTCATCTTTTACATCAGCCAGCGGTTTGACTCGGCTGTCGATAATATCAGTTACGCGAAAGGCGACATAGCCTTCTTGGGCGGTTTCAAAAATATCTGTATCAAAACCAATGTCTTCCGTGAAAATTAAACGAAGTAGTTCGTCATCTTGCGCAATGCCTGGAATGATGGCGCTTCCATTTAGGGTCAGGCCATCCTGCGTTTGTCCAATGCGATTGATATAATCGTAGCTTTCCATCGGGAGATTGAGTTCTGCGGCAATCGTTTCAAGGTTTGCACCATCGAGCAAACGTTCGTCCAATTTTCCGCTAATGTCGAAAATCTGGTTCTTGGCGAGTTCCTCTCCGAGCGATTGTCGAATCTCTGCCTCAACCGAAGAGAAGGCGGGTAAGCTCGCTTCTGTGACGCTTGGAATGAAAATAGCTTCCCAGCCTCCTAGGCTATTTTCGGAAGCTTTTGCTTCGCCTTGCGAGAGAGCAAAGGCCGCGTTGTCGGTCAATGGGTCAAGAAGTTGATCTTTTTGAACGCCGTTAAAATTTTCTGGGCTCACGAGACCAAGTGCGCTGGCTACGAGTTCCGGGGTTTCTCCCGCTTTCAAGCGACTGGCAGCATCTTCTGCCGCGGCTTGATTAGGGGCTGACAAGACGACAACATCCCGTGAGCCTTTTGTTCCGATTTTCCCGCGCGCGATGCGGCTGTCATATTCGTTCTGGACGTCTTCTTCAGTGATTTCGCCTTCAACATCGCGAATATAGCCCGAGGGTTCCAGACGTATCATTGTGACTTGGCGAAATTCCGGCGCCGTATAACGTACGGCATTATCATCGAGATAGGCTTGCAAAACATCATCACTTGGGGCTTCGGGAGCCGGGACAGCGTCTTTATTAATTGTCAGGACCGTCGCTTCACGTTGTTCAGAAACGAAATCAAATTGACGTTTGGCAAAACCGGATGGCGCTTGAATGCCGCCAACGATGGCTTCGACGGTTTGAACGCGCCGCAAATTTCTAAGCTGTTCTTCCTCAAATTTCTTAGGCGTGATTCCATTCCCGGAGCGCGCCAGCGCTTGCAATAATTTCTCTTTCGAAAATTCTTGGGTGATGTCCGATTTAAACGCTGGAATAGATTCGATGTGGGCTTTGGCATCGGCGCGGTTGACGCCTACGCCGAGGTCCTGCGCATCTTTTTCAATCGCGAGTTGAATGCGGTAGCGTTCCAGCAAATCTCTATGGATTCCTTGTTGAAAGGCTTCTTCATTGGTGAGCCCTTCGCCGCGTTGCCGTGCAATTTCGCGCAAGCTGTTTTGAAGATCACGATTGAAATCACGCGCCGAGACGCTTTCGTCGCCGACACTTACAACGGCATTTCGAACCCCAGGTTTGAAAATATCCGTTACGCCCCAAACTGCGAATGCAAGGACAAGTAAGCCAATAAGAAACAAGACAAGGAAGTTTTTGATTTTGCCGCCAACTGAGTGAGCCATGAGTGTGCACTATCCGATAAACTAAAACGTCCGCTGTCTTACCGAGGCGGTCACCTGCTTACAAGGCCGCGATGCGCTTGCATTGGGCGTGTTTTCTTTGGCAATATGAGGAAAATATGGAGACTCACTATGGCTAAAGCCCCACGCACACTCATTGCGGCGAATTGGAAGATGCACGGCGACCTGAGCTGGGTCTTTAAACCTGCCGATTTTGACGCGTTTTTCCCAGCCGAGAATCGGAAACACATAGATGTATTGATTTGCCCGCCCTCTATATTGCTTAGTTCAATGCTGGATCCTGAACAAACTCAAGTGCAAATTGGCGGGCAAGATTGTCATGCCAATGAGTCTGGCGCGCATACAGGTAATATTTCGGCGGAGATG
>CAZKHC010000187.1:0-3295 GCA_964552135.1 uncultured Algimonas sp.
CAACATATTTACTAACGGCCCAATCGGGTCAATATGTATTACGCCGCCAACCGCCGGGCAAGCTTTTGAAATCGGCTCATGCTGTCGACCGTGAATTTCGGGTCATAAAGGCGCTTACAGATACGAACGTTCCTGTCGCGCGGGCAGATCATCTCTGCGAAGATAGAGATGTTATAGGCAGCTTGTTCTATGTGATGAGTTTTGAGCAAGGCCGTATTTTCTGGGATCCCGCTTTAACGGATCTGACAAATAGACAGCGAACAGGTCTATATGATGAAATGAACCGTGTTCTAGCGGCTTTACATGATGTTGAACTTGAAGCTGCCGGATTAAGTGATTATGGTCGATCCGGTAATTATTTCGAGCGCCAAATAAGCCGTTGGACGAAACAATATAAAGCCTCGGAAACAGAGGTGATTCCTGCGATGGATCAGCTCATTGCATGGGTGTCAAAAAATATTCCTGAAGATGATGGGCAGGTCAGCTTGATCCACGGGGATTACAGGATGGATAATATTATTTTTCATCCGACTGAATCGCGTGCTTTGGCAGTGTTGGATTGGGAGCTTTCGACCTTGGGTCACCCTTATGCCGATCTGGCGTATCAATGTATGCAATTACGAGTGGGGCGAGATGCGGTAATCGCCGGGCTTGGCGACATGGATCGCAAAGCGCATGGCATTCCGACGGAAGCCGAATATGTCGCCCAATATTGTGAAAGACGCGGCATAGACAGTATTCCGAATTGGACGTTTTATGTTGCGTTTAGTTTCTTCCGCCTCGCGGCCATTCTGCAAGGGGTTTTAAAGCGCGCGATTGATGGCAATGCATCGAGTCAGAAGGCGTTTGATTACGGAGCCCTCGCACCGCAGCTCGCCGAAATGGCTGTCGAGTTAATTGAAAAGGAAGGCGAATGACGGATAGCCAAGCAATTCAATCCATCATTGTCACAGGTGCTGCCAGCGGTATTGGCAAAGCCTGTGCCGAATATCTCCTGACTAAAAACCATAATATATTAGCGGTTGATTTAGATTTAGATCGCTTAAAAACAGCGTTCCCGAAACCAAGCTCGAATCTGGATTTCTGCGCGGCTGATATTTCGAAATCCGAGGCGTGTACGAATATCGCCGAGCAGGCAACAGGCCGATTTGGGAAAATAGATGCCCTTATACATTGGGCCGCAATCCACTCTACTAAAACCTGGGACGAAATTACAGCCGATGAATTAGACCGTGTCCTACGCGTTAATGTGACAGGCACCTTTTTGATTGCCCAAGCTGTTGCAAAATCCATGAAAAACACAGGCGGTGGCTCTATTGTTTTAACGGGGTCAACATCTGTTATGCATGGGGCTACGGGAGAGATAACTGGCACTGGCGGCCCTGCTTATGTCGCTTCAAAGGCATCGATAACTGGTATAATCAGGTCATTAGCCAAAGCCCTGGGACGTTATCAAATTCGCGTTAACGGCGTCATGCCAGGGCCTACAATAACCCCCATGACAAAAAATTATGACGAACAAACGCGGAAACATTTGAGCGCTATGTCACCCCTCGGACGCCTCGCCTCACCTGAGGATATTGCTGAGGCGGGCTGTTTTTTGATCAGCCCGGAAGCTCGATTTATTTCCGGGGAATCGTTGATTGTCAATGGCGCGACAATCTTCGGATAACACCTGACCGAATTATTAATTAGGGTATCTTTATCATGAAAAATCCTATATTTGATGTGAGCGGTAAGACCGCATTTGTGACCGGAGCGTCCAGTGGCTTTGGCGCTCATTTTGCTAAGATTTTATCTGCGCATGGGGCTAAAGTTGTTGTAGCAGCTCGCCGGAAAGATCGGCTAGACACACTTGTTTCGGAAATCAATGGAACCGGCGGCGATGCTTTCGCTGTAACTTTGGACGTTACAAAATCTGAAAGTATCAAGAAAGCGTTCGATGCGGCTGAAAAGAAATTCGGTGTAGTGAATATTTTGTCCAATAACGCTGGAGTAGCCGATTCGAAGCTAGCGGTAGATATTGAAGAATCGAGTTGGGACTTTGTACTCGATACAAATCTCAAGGGAGCTTGGATGGTAGCCCAAGAGGCTGGCGCCCGTATGATCGTGGCAGGTAAACCCGGGAGCATTGTCAACACCGCTTCAATTTTGGGCCTACGAGTAGCAATTTCGCAAAGTAGCTATGCAACCTCTAAAGCGGGAGTTATTCAATTAACTAAAAGTTTGGCGCTAGAATGGTCTCGCAAAAATATCCGTGTTAACGCCTTATGCCCTGGTTATTTCATTACCGAACTAAACAGAGAATATTTTTCTAGCGATAAAGGGAAAGCTTACATTTCCAAAACCCCTGCTCGACGAACAGGTGAATTAAACGAATTATCTGCACCCTTTATGCTGCTGGCCAGTGAAGCCGGGTCTTACATCAATGGCATAGCTCTACCAGTCGACGGAGCGCATAGCATTGGGAATATGTAAAAATATGAAAATCAAAACAATAACTTTACAAGCGAAGACTTATAGACAGCCTATCGGATACGATAAACCTACTCTGCTGCGGTTTTAACCACATCAGCGAGTAAACCGCGCTCTTTGGCCATGCTCATTGCCGTATCTTCGATCATATCTTCCTGACCGCCAATCATTTTTCGGCGTCCAAGTTCAACCAGAATATCTCGTGCCGGAACCCCAAATCGCTCAGCAGCACGCTTGGCAGGCAGCACAAAAGTGGAATATACGCCAGCGTAGCCAAGCGTCAGAGACTCCCTATCGACACGGACTAGATGATCCATCATTGGAACAATAACATCCTCAGCAACATCCATAATTTTAAAGAGGTCAATACCGGTATCAAATCCCATGCGCTCACACACAGCAGCTAAAACTTCGAGGGGTGTATTACCCGCCCCCGCACCTAAACCCCCAACTGATGCATCAATACGGCTGGCACCAGCTTCTATTGCTGCGATAGAATTCGCTACGCCCATGCCTAAATTATGATGACCATGAAACCCGATTTCGGTTTCCGGTTTTAAGCTATCACGTAAAACGGACACGGCCTCGGTAACACCTGCAGGCAGCATATAGCCTGCAGAGTCCGTGATAAAGATAGTTTGCGCGCCGTAGCTTTCCATAAGCTTACCTTGCTCGGCCAAACCTTTAGGATCATTCAAATGCGCCATCATCAAGAACCCGCTTGTATCCATGCCAAGGTTGCGAGCATATTCAATGTGTTGAGGAGATGTATCTGCTTCTGTACAATGGGTGGCAACATGTACGCTATGCGCCCCGCAAT
>CAZKHC010000188.1:0-3284 GCA_964552135.1 uncultured Algimonas sp.
GACGAGGCCGAACTATAATTTGCGACTAAGGCGGGAGACTGCGCAAAGGCCGTTTCAAGAACGAGTGCATCCGACCCTGAAAATCCTAAGGCGCGCAATCCCGGCACAAAGGGTCGCTCTTGCGGCGGCAGCACCGCTTGAGGAATGCCGAGCGTCAGTAACTTGCGCATCTTTGCAAGACCTTGCAGCGCCGCAGCCTGCGGATTGGCGATTTGGCCTTTATGTTTAGAAGATGCGATATTGCCATGGCTCAGGCCCGCATAATTATGCGTAGGCCCAACAAGCCCGTCAAAATTCATCTCAACTGTATTGGGGGAAGCGGACACAACTACCCTCTTCTGTTTTGCGCGAGCGAGACCATGGGCGTGATTGTACCCAATAATTCGCAGGCGTCGCGTCCGGCCTTTTGCGCCGCTGGATAGGCGGGGCCAATAGCGGCGCGAAAATTTTCACCCTCGCCCGTGAAATGTAGAAATTTCGTCTCGCCGTCAGTCACGCCGCCGCCTGTCGCGCGGTAAGCTGACTGCGTCACCAAGGTCCGGTCCGTATTACAGCGAATGGCCGGACCGCCGTCAAACACATCGCATAAATCCGTATCTTCAAACCCTGCAGAAACCAGCAAGCCCATCGCCCCAGCAGACAATTCATGTGGCCGCCCCGCAACCTCCGAAACTTCCTCCGGCAAAAGATTGAGCATAATGGGTAGCGCGGGCAAAAGTTCAATGAGGAACGCCGCATCCCCTGCGGAGAGACGATCCGCTTCATCAAAATCCGTCTGAATAAATTTAGACGTTAAATGCTGCCAAAACGGCGAGACACCGTCTGCGTCTACCCAGCCGCGGATATCCGCCATGAGGCGATCTTCAAACCGGTCACGGCTGGCGTGAATAAATCCGAGCCGTCCCAAAGAGAGCAGCCGCCCAACACCTTTCCCCCGGGCTCCTGGCGAAAGGAAAATCGTTGCCAGTTCCGTATAATCATCAAAATCCGTCGTTAGCTGCAAAGTATCATATCGCACCGATAAGTCTTGTTTCGTGGCCCTGCGAGAATGGCGCGAGCGTTTGAAAGAATAAAAGGGGCGGTCCACGCCAAGCTTTGGGATAATGCCCGAGATACCCAAAATATCGCCGTCTTGTTCTGCGACAAAGAGCAGCCGGTTAGCGTCCGCTTTGCCCGCTAGAAAATCCAAGGATTCTGCGACATAATTTGCAACGTCGGTTTCTAATTTAGGCACCGTTGTCAGGCCAGAATCAGCCTGAGCCGTTATTTTTGTTATCGCCGAAATATCATCAGCGATTGCAGGTCTAAAAAGAGGGGTCACGGGCGGCCTTTCAAAATCAAAAGGTCCGGCAAGCCGTCCGCCCGATGCGCCAGCAGTTGCCGTGTCTGAGGGAATCATAACGGCGCGGCGCGATTAGTGCAAGTGACGGATCAGGGCGCAGCTTTATCCTCATCCAAAACCACGGCCGTAGCGGCCTGCCCCATGACATTCACGCTGCTGCGCATCATATCAGGAATCCGGTCGACACCCAGAATTAAAGCAAGACCTGCAATGGGTACGCCGACTGCCTCAAGCGCGGGCGCCATCGTAATGACACCTGAGGACGGTACCGGCGCAACCGTCAGGGAAACAAGGAAGGTTGCGAAAAAGACAGCCCCAATCGCGCCAACGGCTAAAGGGACGCCGTAAAGATGCGCGAGAAAGATGATCGCCGCGCCTTGAAACAAGGCGCTGCCGGGGCGGTACATAGACGCGCCCAAGGGCACAATCAGGTCGGCTATGCTTTGAGAGACACCGAAATTTTTGGTTACCTCATCGCGTGTGACCGGAATGGCCGTCGCTGTACTCGTTGTTGAAAAAGCAATGGTGATGGCGCCGGATAAGCCTTTCAAAAAGGCGGCAGGTTTTACTTTTGCTGCGACCGCTAAAAGCGGTAGATAAACCAAGGCAACAAATAGCGTCAAAGCCAGCGCCACACAAAGAATAAAAACGCCGAGGCTTTGCACAACGCCCCAGCCAAGCTTTGCCGTTGCAGGCGCAATAAGCCCAAAGACTCCAATAGGTGCGAGCCATAAAATCCACCAGACAAGCTTCATCAAAGCAGCGCTAATATCATCGGCAGCCGCCACCATCCGCTCGCGGCGATCCGTTTCTAATGTTCCGGCTGCGGCCGCAAAGAGACAAGTGAAAACAATAAGCGGCAGGATTGCACCTTTGGCGGCGGCGTCGAAAATATTGGGCGGCACCAAGCCGATAAAGAACTCTGTCAAACCTCTCAGGCGGGGGACAGAAACCGCATCCGAGGCGGGAATCGTAATCTCGGGGACAAAACGAAGCCCTAGCGCCATCACGCCCATTCCCAGGGCAATCGCCGGAATCAGGGTGAGCCAATAAAACCCCAGAGTTCGGCCGCCTATTTTGCCTAAGGTTTTCATGTCGCCTAACCGGGCAATACTCGCGAAAATTATGGTCACGACCAGCGGGATAACAATCATACGGATGGCATTGATGAAAATCTTGCCAAAGGGCGCGGAGCCCTCCGCAATCGCCAGAAGCACCCCATTTCCGCTCGCCGCTGCACCTAGCCCGACAATCAAACCCAGCACTAAACCCAAAGCGATCAATTTATTTAGCATCTAGCCTCCATCCCATATGAATGTGGCCCGATGGGAAAAACGGTGCAAGCTCAACTTTGAGAGATGGTACGGGTGGTCGGACTCGAACCGACACTCCAGAGGAACCGGATTTTGAATCCGGCGCGTCTACCAATTCCGCCACACCCGCGCAGCTAGAGGGGCCTTCTATCGGCATCAAAACATTCGTCAACTGTTTTGGCCATAAAGCTGCCTTTAACACTGTTCAGGTAAGAGAACCTTATGAAGGGTAAGCTCGCATTTTTAGAACGGTGGTATGACAGCACGAAAGCTGCGGCGGGGCACAAACATGCGACGCCGATACTCTGCGCCCTGTCTTTTGCGGAAAGCTCGTTTTTTCCAATCCCCGTTGATTTAATGCTGATGCCCATGGTGCAAGCGCGCCCCAAAAAGTGGTGGCGGCTGGCGTTGATTGCCAGTTTCTTTTCCGTTCTGGGCGGCATTTTCGGCTATTTCATTGGCATGCTCTTTTTCGAAACCATCGCCCAGCCGCTGCTTGAAAAACTCGGCAAGGCGGAAAGCATGGAAACTTTTCGCGAAAGCGTACAAACCCATAGCGGGCTTTGGGTGTTTGGCGCAGGCTTTACGCCTTTCCCCTATAAGGTCATCACTATCATGAGCGGTGCTGT
>CAZKHC010000189.1:0-3205 GCA_964552135.1 uncultured Algimonas sp.
ATACAATAATGCAATACAGACTACCAAATACCAATAATACAAACAATACCAACACAACAGTGTAGGTATTATCAACCATTTTGCACTAATTTAGTCTCCCCGAGTGCGCAGTTTATGGGTCGGCCTCTCACACTCTCATCATTTCCTCCGCCAACAGCTGTCAGCAGTCGTCCCATTAGCATTCCACTACCATTTATCATGCAAGTGAGGGGTAAAGTGAAGTGTAATCATAGAAGAATATCGTCTGCACAGCGGCCTGCGGGTTTCGGTTCGCGAGATGGGACAGTCAGTATCTATCGGGATGTAAAATGTTGTGCACATTGCTTATCGCTTGTCGGTCGTTGTTAGCGCGGAAGGAACGCATGACCTAGTTTGTAGAGCTACATTGTTTCTCATTTCACCATTTTTGTGGCATTCCGAGAATCGAATGCAACTGTCACAGCGAGGTGTGCAGACGAAGCAACGCGTGGGCGTCCTGCATCACCCACAGGAATAGTATTTATACTGCGGAAGCAATCAGGCACCCAGGCAATCAGGCAACCAGCAGTCCATCACCTCTGCCTACCACCGCACCGCACCACATCCACTGCCACACCTTCAACAGGTGTCTACACATCCAGGTACCCTCGCTGTAGTTCTGTTTCGACATGAAAGTCTCTATCTCCGTCATCACCGGTCTCGCCCTTCTTTGCTCAGCTTTCGGAGCTGTAACTACCCGTACGGGCGATCTCGCCTCGGCACGGGGCCTTGGCAGCAGCTCGAAATCGGCAGATATCCGCACTGTCGACGACATCACATATCCCTCTACTGCTTCACTGCTCTCAGCGGCTGTCGGGGATGATGCAGAGCACGGCGTTGACGACGTAGGAGCGGTACAACCCCTCGAGCCAGAGCCGGTGCAAGGGACTCGCCCTCTTGCTCGCATCGGTGCAAACGCGAAGGCCCTCAAGAAGAAACTCCTCCTCAAGAAGAAGAAGAAGCTCCTCTTGAAGAAGAAGTTCCCGACCTTCTGTACCTGCAGGCGGACACACGGACCGCCAGGTGTGTGTTTCGATTTCGTCGAATCCACCCATTACAAACCGTCTCGACGTCACAGGTACTGTGAGAGGCGCAGGTGCACGCCCAAATACGAATGTGTGTCTCCCAAGTTCGGCAAAAAGAAGGGGTCAAGCGTCTGCATCAAGCGTGTGTCCAAGACGAAGATTGTGCGGTTGAGGAAGAAGGGGTACAATGGGAAGAAGCTGTTGTGCCGAAGCATAAACACCCCGAAGATGATCTTCTACGTTCCATACAGTGGGGAGGAAAGGAGTTAGATAGGTTGACTTGTACCCGTCCTGTCTTCCGGAAAGAAAATCCATTTCCCTTCGCTACCGTACCATGGACGGAGGCCCGAAATCATTCGCTACCTACAGTAGCTGACGATGTAGGAACTCATCCATGTATGAATATTCGTCGAAGGATGGATGCTGCAATTAAACATTCCTAAACCTTAGTCTTTAAAACAAAATTACTTTTGCCCTACTAAGAACACAGATGTTCACTATAGGGTACAACACACAAGTCGCGAATTATGTGCTGCGCACATGCTAACCCGAAGCACCACAGTTTGGAAACAACCATATGTGTGTGGGGGGGTTAACAGGGGGGAGGGGGGGGGTCGTCGGCTAAAACATACGTGTAAACGTGCCGTGGAAGTTGCTACGGAGGGTGGTATGAAGGTGATGCATTATAGATCTTAAGGGTCTTTTGACTACGATATGGGCCATCACTACCACAGTAGGCAGGTAGGAAGGGGACCACGACATTGGGTATTGGGCGTCGTTGGGCGTTGGGCATTGTAACTTTCCACACCGTTCACAAATTGCTCACACCACCCCTGACCATGGCATGAACACACAAGAGCCGGGCACCGGTCTGCTCCCTCTCCTCGTCCGCGGAGCTTCGAGCTTCCCCCCATTCCGATGCACAGCAGCCTGCGAAGGGTACCGCACACATGTGTGGAAAAGCGAGTTTTAAAAACACCAACATCATCAACAAAACCAGTGTGTTTGGAGAGAGGTCACTACCCAGCGGGATAGCGTAGAGCTGTGGGATGTAGAGCGGTGTTGACTGTGACGCATGGTCCAAACGTATAAATGTACGGTACCTACCGGGCACACTGCAACCTACCCCTTGCCCCTACCCTACAACTAATACGCTGAGTCAGTGTGAGGTTAACACTGTGGATTAGGTGCCTGTTATGGGCAACAGCGCAACAGGGAACAACACGATGGGCACGAGATAGTGGAGCATCCTCTGGCTCTGGGTGGGTAGTTTTGCGGTGCAACAGTGTGCTTAGGCTTGGGAGGGGGGAGGGGTGAGGGATGGGCAGTGCTGAGTAGCAGGACAGAACAAGTGTGAAATCGTTGGTGAAATAACGAACGATTTAAGATAAGAGTATGTACGTTACGGGGATAAAGATACACGTGTGTGCTCGTATACACACGTTTTGTGCTCGGAAAATGTTGATTGGTTGCTGTTGGGGACAGTTATGTGCGGAGGGATTCCGCCGCCTCACGTGAGAGGGTGCGCAGGGTTGCAGGGATGTTGGGTGATTGGTTAGGAGAGACATTGATCCCTCGATCCGCTCCATGGTGACACCGAAAGTTCACAGTTGATATCCAACTAAATTAAATCGACTTGCCGGCGCGCCGTGAAGGGTAACGGCTTTTGTGGAAGCGCTCATACATTGATATAAGCCCGGTAATGGCTCGGCAGGGTGGGCAGACAGGGGCACAGGTTGCGAGACGGTGAGGTTGCGTAAACTAATGCAACTTCTGTGTTTCAGTTTCTGTTTCTATGTTTACACTACCGTAAACTTTAATGTGAAGTTTGGCTACATGCCTCCTTACCCTGTAAAAGCAAAAGAGCAACGTAGTAGACGTTTTCCCATTGCTACATCAAACCAAAAACCAATATTCATTCTCATTGGACCCTCATCCACCTTCACCACCGGTAGACCACTGAATACACTACTTCAATACTCGAATATCGACACCGCCAGTCCCCTAACATAACTGTACCTCATACCACAAATGGAAGACGTACAGTACTCCTTGTCGCCTGTCGTTCCCGTTGACACGTCGCCGTACTCATACCCTGCAAACCGAAATACAATAATGCAATACAGACTACCAAATACCAATAATACAAACAATACCAACAC
>CAZKHC010000190.1:0-3195 GCA_964552135.1 uncultured Algimonas sp.
AAATCCAATAGCCTATTTCCAGGTGCTAATTGTTGAATATCGTCGTCATTTGCATCGCGATTTTGCCTGCTTCTTTAATGAAGTGAGGGGCATGGTGTGAATTTACGTACCGTGCCTCAAAAACTAATGGATCTGGAACCCAATCGTACTTTATCTTCTGCAAGGATTCGTTTTCAATAGCTTCCTTTACAATCGCGTAAGGAAGGCAGGCTATTCCTATGCCCTTGAGAGTCATATGCAGGCAAGCTGCGAGGCTACTAGACGGCACTAAACGAACAGTTTTGGACTCTTTGGTGAAGTGTTTTTCTAATTGCTTAAATGGAAGTGTGTTCCTCGAATGTGTTAGAATAGCAAAATCACGAATATTGGGTTCCTCAAAAGCATTATCGCCAATGCCTAGTGATGGCGACGCTACCCAAACTAATGGGACTTTACCCAACGGCAATGCTCCAGGTAATTTGGATTGAAAAGGTCCGCTTTGTAACGCTAAATCTATCGATCCATTTGCAAGACCTGTCGTCAAATTGGCGGAAAGATCGACGATGAGCTCGATGGTGACGTTTTTGAACGCTTTGCTATATCTATCTAAAAAATCACTCAGCCAAGAATGAGCGATAGTTTCAGTCACCCCCAGTCGCAAGCTACCATTTATGAGTTCCGAGTTTTCGGCCGTAACCTTAAAGGTCTCAATTGACGCAAGGACCTCATAGGCTTTTGGCAAGAGTTTTTCACCCGTATGTGTCAGGCGAACGGACCCAGCATCACGCTCCATTAGCGCCTTGCCAATTTGCTTCTCCAGGTTCGCGATACGCACTGAAATATTAGGCTGTGTTGTGTTTAGACGCTCAGCCGCTTTCCGAAAACTTCCATCTCGAGATATTTGCACAAATGCTTCGAGTTGTTTGAGGCTGATATTTGGCATTCTTGGCTACCCGGCACGATAATATTATTCTATTTTATAGATATAATATAATAATTGGAATTTATTTATTGAGGTACTTATGTTCGCCTTCGGAGGACATATGGAAAAATCTTCAATACGTGTTGGCGCTGACATTGGCGGTACGTTTACGGATGTTGTTCTGGAGATGGATGAACAGATTTTCTCCACCAAAGTCTTAACCACCCATCAAGCGCCTGAATTGGCTTTTATTGAAGGTATCCATAAGGTCTGCGAAAAAGCGTCTGTTTCCCCGTCGCAAATTGATCAAATTATCCACGGAACAACATTGGCAACGAACGCTCTGATTGAGCGCCGGGGCGCGAAAACCGCTTTTATTACGACCAAGGGATTTCGCGATGTCATCGAGATGCGAACGGAAAGCCGGTTCGAACAATATGATCTAAATCTCACACTTCCTCCTCCACTTCTTTCGCGCGATAAACGCTATGTGCTCGCAGAAAGGACTGCTGCTGACGGATCTGTTCTTATCCCGCTCCAGAGAAGTGATGTTATAGAACTTATAGGGCGTATAAAGCAGGCCGGATATGAAAGCGTTGCCGTTGGGTTTCTTCATGCCTATGCAAATGACGCCCATGAAATCATGGTGCGAGATGTTATCAACTATATGATGCCGGGGACGGTCATTTCTTTATCCAGCGAAGTATCCCCGCAAATTCGAGAATATGAACGGTTCAATACAACGGTTGCAAATGCCTATATCAAACCCTTGATGAAGAGCTATTTGGATCGGCTGCGCGGGAAGTTCCAAGCAGAAGGTATTAATTGCAAAGTGTTTTTGATGCACTCTGGCGGCGGAATTATCTCATTGAAAGATGCCGCGGACTTTCCCGTTCGTCTCGTTGAGTCAGGCCCCGCGGGCGGCGCTGTTTTTGCCGCCAATATCGCGGCTAAATATAAACAAGATAAAGTCCTCTCTTTTGATATGGGCGGCACGACCGCCAAGATTTGCCTGATCAAAAATCAAACCCCAAAAACCAGCCGCGTTTTCGAAGTTGCCAGGACATACCGGTTCAAAAAAGGTTCAGGCATGCCAATTTCAATTCCCGTTATCGATATGGTCGAAATTGGAGCTGGCGGCGGCTCGATTGCTCATGTTGATTCTATGCGTCAAATTCGGGTTGGGCCAGAGTCAGCCGGGTCTGAACCCGGGCCAGCTTGCTATAACAGAGGCGGCTCTCGTCCGACTGTGACAGACGCTGATTTACGGTTAGGAAAGCTCGATCCTGCAAACTTTGCCGGCGGCACTATGGTCCTAAGCGAAGACAAATCTTCGAACGCCCTTGTTCAGGACATCGGCCAGACATTATCAATGGATGATTTAACATCGGCCTATGGCGTCGCAGAAGTTGTCGATGAAAACATGGCCAATGCGGCGCGTGTTCATGCGGTTGAGAACGGCGAAGATTTATCCGAGTATACGATGATCGCCTTTGGCGGAGCCGCTCCTCTTCACGCCAGCCGCCTTTGCGAAAAACTGAACATCAAACGCTTGCTGGTTCCCTTTGGTGCGGGCGTGGGATCAGCCATTGGGTTTCTTCGCGCGCCTTTCAGTTTTGAAACCAATCGCAGCGTGTTTATGCGGTTATCCGAACTAGAGCCCAGCGCTGTCAACAATCTGATCGCCGACCTAGAAACCGAAGCTCGCTCTTTCGTGCGTTCTTGCGACGCGGACGCCGACATAAATGCCGAGTACAAGGTTTATATGCGCTATTCCGGGCAAGGCTGGGAAATTCCCGTTATTCTTACCCCAGCCCAAATCGCGTCTCCTGACGCAGAAACGTTTTACCACTTATTTCAGCAAGAATATGCATTGCTCTTCGGACGCGCCATAGAGGGACTGGATGTTGAAATCACGGTTTGGTCCGTCAATGCCACCACGCCGAAACCGTCCGTTAAGGCCGTAAATCTGTGTGACTCACAGAACAGTGCAAAGGCTTGTGGTATGCGGGAATTATTTGACCCCGCCATTGGCGGGCTTGTGGACGCCGATATTATTTCGCGGTCCAATATGGCCGAAGGTCACACGGTAAGCGGGCCAGCTATGATTACAGAAGCTGAAACAACTATTGTTTTGTCTAGCAGTTTAAGTGCAGTTCAACAGCCAGATGGCTGCATCGATATTCGGAGGAAGAGCTGAAATGTCCAAGCTGAATACATCAAATACAAACACATCGGTTAGCTATCAGGTTATGTGGAACCGTTTGATTTCGGTTGTTGAAGAACAGGCCCAA
>CAZKHC010000191.1:0-3149 GCA_964552135.1 uncultured Algimonas sp.
GACTACTCCATCGTCTACCGCCCGGGGCGGGTGCACCAGGTGCCAGACGCCTTGTCGCGAGTTCCCACTAAGGGTATGGATGAATCAACCTTAGATGACGCGATACCATGCCTGGTGATTGCGCCGGACGCGGAAGGGATGGGTGATGTTGATGCAGGCCACCACCTACCCGATGAGGGCGATGGCGAGTACCTCTTCGACGAGCCAGACTTCTTCGACCCTTATAGGGCACGCACCAACATGGACAAACCCTTCACTAAGGGAGATTCGGTGCTCTTGACGGACACCCGTCAACGTGAGTTCCAACATGAAGCCATCGAACTCGACGAGTGGCTGTTGGAGCAACAACGTGACGAGTTCTGCCTGCGAGTCCTTGCGCGGCAGTCGGCCACGACCGACTCCGCATTCTTCGAAGATGAGGATGGTCTCCTCCGAAGGCACTCGACGTTGGACAAGTCCGAACAGATCGTCGTCCCCGCCTCACTCCGACCAAGGTTGTTGGCTATGAGCCACAGGAACTTGGCCGCAGGCCACCCTGGCCAAACAAGGATGTACGACACCATGCGTGTGTCGTACTACTGGCCAGCAATGGCCGCGGATATTGCCGCCACCGTCCAGCGATGTTCGACGTGTGCGCAAAACCGCCTGCGGTACAAGAAGAGGTCGACAACCTTGAAGCTGTTCCCGGCCCTGAAGCCGCTCGAAGATGTTGGTATCGACATTTTGGGACCACTCCCGAGGACGAAGAAGGGGAACAAGTTCCTGTTGATCATCTCATGTCGGTTCTCGAAGTTGACGCAAGTCGCGCCCCTCAAGACGATCACGGCCTACAACGTCGCCGTTGCGTTCGTGACGCAGTGGGCGTTCAAGTATGGTCCTCCGAGGACACTCCTGTCTGATAATGGTTCCCAGTTCGCCTCGCGGCTATTCCAGAGCATTTGCTTGGAGATGGGAACCAAAAACTTGTTCACATCGACCTATCATCCCCAAACTAATGGGCAGGTCGAGCGGTTCAACCGTACGTTGCAGAATATGCTTCGTAACTATGTGAATGAACACCAGTCAGACTGGGATGTGTACGCACATACTTTGGCTTACGCCTACAACAACCATGTGCATCGATCCACCGGGACAACTCCCTTCGAACTTATCTTGAGTAGGCCACCGGCCCCCTTTTCCTTGCATCATTCGGTACGCCGACGGCCGAAGCCAGATGCAGCCACCAAGCAAGACTTCCTCAACCGCTTTGCGTCTTCGATCGCGGATGCACGATCAACGCTGTTGAAGTCTCAAGAGCGCTACAAGCGTGACTTCGATCGAAGGGTGCGAGAAAGCAACCAAAGGCTTGAGCCTGGGGATTACGTCTACCTTGATGTCCCGGAATGGTCGCATCGTCTGACCAAACCGGGAGGTAAACGCATCAAGGGAAAGCTTGCCCCTATAGCCCAAGGCCCTTATAAGGTCATCAAGGCTTCAAAGCGAACGGTGAAGATTGACCGGGATGGTATCACCGAACGCGTAGCCATTGACCGAGTGGTAGCTGCACCAAGCCCTCTTAGGGACGCAAGAGCGGAACAGGAGGAAGAGGAGGTTGAGGTCGAGACCGCCACACCCTACCCTCTTGGGGACGTGGGAGTGGAGCCGGAGGAAGAGGAGAGAGAAGTCGAAGTCGCCACGCCGGATCCTCCTGGGGACACGGGAACGGAACCAGAGGAGGAAGAGGTGGAGGTAGATGTTGCCACACCAAACCCTCTTGGGGACGTGGACGTGAGCCATGGGGAACGGGAGGCGGACCTTGGAGTCACTGCACCAGTCTCCACGAGGGATGCAGGTCCCGAGGGAACCGTCGTTGGCGATGAACGGGAGAGCGATGAGAACGAGGGCGATGGCCCGGAAGCGGTTGGAGAAGTTGATGATGACGTGACCCTCATGGGGACGGATGAACATGTCGAGCCGGAAGTGAGTCTGAGGAAACCTTCGACGACACCCCTTGGGGGGATGGAGGACCCGGACGCGCATGACGTAGACTTCAGACCCGAGGATGCCAGGCCGCGAGCCGTAAGCGCAGACCCCTTCTTCTTCAACGTACCCGCGCAGTCCAGTGGGGACCACGCTAGCGTGACCCTGCAGGACGGGCCGAGGGGCTCTCCCGTAGGAGACACCACTGCTCTGCCCGCCACGGGAGCCACGCAAGAAGATCGCACGCTCGCTCGCCGTTCGCTCATCGACGCAGACGCAACAACAACCCCTGGAGGCAGCGCGACCCTACAGGATGGGGAGAAGGGCTTTGCCGACAGAGGCGCCTCTTCCCTCCCCACCACGGGAGCCGCGCACGCGCAAGATACGGGAACCGCGCACGCGCAAGACGCGGAAGCCTATGAGGCTAGCACGACCCTACAGGATGGGAAGAAGGGCTTTGCCGACAGAGGCGCCTCTTCCCTTCCCACCACGGGAGCCGCGCACGCGCTAGGTACGGAAGCCCAAGAGGCCAACGCAACCCTACTGGACGGAGAGGAGGGCTCTGCCGACAGAGGCGCCGCTTCCCTCCCCGCCACGGGGGGTACGCACGAGGATGAGTCCTCAGAGGACGAAGAGGAGTACGTGATCGATAAGCTCCTCGACTTCTACCTGGACGCAGACGGAGAAGAATGGTTTTTGGTCAAGTGGTACGGGTACAGTCAGCCTACATGGCAACTCCGCGCGCGAATTCCGCAAGAACTTACCTCTCGGTACTTCGCCAAGAAGCGACGCTCCGCCACGCGCAAGAGCAAACGACGCTAACCCGCGGCCGGGACGTCCGCTCTGAGGAAGGGGGAGCCGGTAGGCCGGAAAGGAAGGCTCAAGTAATTTTTCGGCATGAGCCTACATTTTTTTCGTTCGGCTCTCGGCCTTTGTCTTCTGCATGAGGCTTGAATGGCTCTGGGCCTGGCCCTGAGTGGGTCATCAGCCTGTCTGTCATGCCCCTGCACACGGATGCCCATGATACAGGCCATTTTCTTGCTGTACCCCAGGTACAAAGGGCTCTTGGCCAACCCCTGAGCGAGTCACCGGGCGTATGTACCCTTCGCACAGACCTAAGTGTCATTTCTTTGCCCTAACTACATGTTCCACTGCTGGTCGTTCCTCCTGTTATGGGCTTACAGCCTAAA
>CAZKHC010000192.1:0-3137 GCA_964552135.1 uncultured Algimonas sp.
CCGCCAACTACAACATCTAGTTCTTCTGTAGACAATTCACGCATGTCTTTTTCCTTTAGTAAATTAATAAATTCACAAAGATCCCACACCCCTTTGCTTGTACAGCCCCCCACAGTCTGCAGTTCAATTAAAAGCGATTTTCATGCCAGCTGGCAAGGAAAATGTCTCAAAATCGTGCAATTCATGGTTAACGCACGCTTATTCTATAGGCCAAACACGCAAAGGTTGCAAGCTTTATTCAATTTGGCATAAATTATCAATGTTTTGTTAACCCTATCTTATGCGACAGGCAGGGAAATTCGGATAATTCGGTCGCTCGCCTCTAAAAATGCTGGGCGATGCGCCACGATGATGCATGTGATTGGCAGGTCTTTGATGATTTTGACAATCGCGCTTTCGGTTTCGACATCCAAATTGGCCGTCCCCTCATCCAGGAACAAAACACTTGGGTCCTGATAAAGCGCACGGGCAAGCAAAACGCGCTGCCGCTGGCCGCCTGACAGCACAGATCCCATATCTCCAATTTGAAGCTGATAATTCATGGGCAGGGCCACAATCGTGTCATGAATTTGCGCAGCTATCGCGGCCTTATAAACCCGCTGCATATCAATTTCGGGATCAAAGAAACTAATATTGTCCCCGAGCGTCCCAGACAGCAGGCGGTCATCCTGCATCACCACGCCAATTTGGCTACGCCAATTCGCGCGGTCAATCTCGCGCAAGTCTTGCCCGTCAATCCGCACCGCGCCTTTCACGGGGTCATAAAGACCCAGCATGAGTTTCATCAGCGTTGTCTTTCCCCCGCCAGACGGCCCCGTCAATGTCACCATTTCGCCCGCGGCGATATCCAGGTTGAAATCGGTCAGCACCCAAGGATCCGTATCGGAATAACGGAAACTGACTCCATCCATCGCTACAGCCCCTTTTAAATCCTGCAATTGCACGTCGCCGGATTGATCGGCATCTGTTTCCTCAAAAATAATATCGGAGAGACGATCCAGATGCAGAGAGAGTAAATTAAACTCGATACCCTTCTCGAGGAGCTGCACAACGGCGTCCGTAAAATATTGACGATAGGCGAGGAAGGCGACCAGCATCCCTAATGTGAATGTGCTACCCTCCCCGATCATCAATGTGACGGCCGCCCAAACGACAATGACAATCTGTAAACCCGTCAGCAAAGTTTCGAAAAATTTCCGCGCGACGACCCATTTGCCGTAACCGACATTGGCATTGATGAAATCCGTATAGAGATTTCGCCACGCCGCTTCGCGTTCAGCCTCGCGGCCAAACATTTTAACCGTTGTAATCGCGCGAATGCTTTCGATGACGTGAGAGTTTTCTAGCGCCTTGGCATAGATGCTCTCTTCCTGCGTCCGGCGCAGATGCGGATAGATCAGCCATGTCGCGAGAATCAGCCCGAGCACGCTGATGAGGACAATCCCGCCCAGCAGCGGCGAGTAGAGAAACATCACAATCAACATTAACGCTGCCATCGCGCCGTCAATGAGTACGGCCGGAACGGATTGCGTCAGCGCCTCTTGGATGGGAACCGTGCTGCCCATGCGGCTGATGATATCGCCGACATGGCGGCGCTCAAAATATCGCGTCGGTAATCGAATGAGATGGCGAAACACATTTCCGACCATTTGCAAACTCATCTGATTGCCAAAGACAAGTATCGCCCAGCCGCGTACGGCTTCGGCCACGGCGCGTAAAACCACAAGCCCGCCAAAACCAATCGCCAGCGCGAGCAAAAGCGAGTTGTCCCCGCGCGGCAAAACCGCGTCGACAACCAGCTGCAAATAAAACGGCGAGAGCAAAACGATGGCTTGCAAGATAAGGGATAAAATAAGCGTCTGGGTAATCGCGCGTTTGAGCCCAATGAGCTTATCCCAAAGAAGCGAAATACGCGGCTTAATCCGCGCTTGCACGGCTTTGAAATCAGCTTGCGGCGTAAATTCAACCGCAATGCCTGTGAAGTGATTGGACAGACGCGATAGGCTCATCTTGCGAAGGCCAACGCCCGGGTCGATGATTTCCGCTTGGCCGCCTTTGATGGATTTTAGCACCACATAGTGATTGAGGTCCCAATGCAACATGGCGGGCAATTGCAATTTTCCGAGATGATCCATATCCAGCCGCAGAGGCCGAGAAGAGAGCTGCAAACCATCAGCAATAGCTATAACAGATTTTAGCGACGCACCCGTCATCGACACCAAGTGCTTTCGCCGCAAAACATTTAAATCAATGTCATGACCGTGGTAGCGCGCAATCATCGCAAGGCAGGCCAGCCCGCATTCGGTCATTTCCGTCTGTAATATAACCGGTAGCCGCCCCGTCATGGCTTAAGCCTGCGCGCCAAAAAGCCAATCAATCAAGCGTATGGCCCCATCATCTGTTTCAACCTGAAATAAGAACAAACCCGCAAGGCAAATTGCGACCAACACCACTAACAGAACGGTGATGATCCACGTCGCAGGCGGGGCCTGCAGGCGGACATCTCCAAATAGGGCTCGTGAGCGGTGCGCCAGCGCTTCTTTACGGTATAAATCAGACATGTAGCATGGGTTAGGAAGGGACCGCTTTGCGGTCAAGCTAAGACCAGCCCATTTATCTAAATTAGATCAAACTTGGCGAGATGTATCTTTCTCATAAGCATTCACAATCTTCCCAACGAGCGGATGACGAACGACATCACTGGCGAGGAATTTTATTTGCTCGATTCCTTTAATCCCTTTCAAAATCCCCAAAGCATGGGCGAGGCCCGACGGCTGGCCATGCGGCAAATCTGTTTGTGTAGGATCGCCCGTCACGGCATATTTAGCGCGCTCACCGAGGCGCGTCAGCACCATTTTCATTTGCGGCACCGTTGCATTTTGCGCTTCGTCGATAACGACAAAGGCATCGGATAATGTCCGCCCCCGCATGAAAGCCAAAGGCGCGATTTCAATATCTCCGGCGGCGCGGCGGCGATCGACCTCTTCTTTGCCGAGTACCATATTGAGGGAATCCCATATGGGCTGCATATAAGGGTCCACTTTTTCGTTCAAATCCCCCGGCAAAAAACCGAGTCGCTCACCGGCTTCAACGGCGGGGCGGCAGGCGATAAATTTCGTGATTTCGCCGCGCGCCAA
>CAZKHC010000193.1:0-3132 GCA_964552135.1 uncultured Algimonas sp.
CCAGCGAGAACACTATAATTGGGATGTTATTCTCCCGCATCAAGGTCACAGCCGAAGCATCCATCACTCTAAGGTCATCTGTCAGTACTTTGTGATAGCTTAGCCTATCATAACGCGTCGCGTCAGGATTTGTTTTTGGATCGCTATCATAAACGCCGTCGACTTGCGTCCCTTTCAGGAGTGCATCGCATTCCATCTCGGCGGCGCGCAAGGCGGCGGCCGTGTCTGTGGTAAAATATGGGTTACCTGTTCCAGCCGCGAAAATCACGATACGCCGTTTTTCCATATGCCGTGCGGCCTTACGGCGAATATATGGCTCACAGACCGTTTGCATTGGAATCGCCGATTGAACGCGCGTATGGACGCCGATTTCTTCAAGGGCGCTTTGCATCGCTAGCGCATTCATAACGGTGGCGAGCATACCCATATGGTCAGCCGTAGAGCGCTGTATGCCGGACGCCGCGGAAGACAAACCACGGAAGATATTCCCTGCCCCAATCACCAATGCGATTTCGAGACCTTTTTCGTGAGCCGCTTTGATTTCGCCTGCAAATCGCTTCACGACCTCAGTATCAATGCCGTAAGCTTTAGAGCCCATCAGGGCCTCGCCTGAGATTTTCAGCAGAACGCGTTTATACTTATATTCATTCGCCATGAAATGTCCTGCTACTCGGAGCGCAACGCGCGACTCTCTCTTTGTTAATGTGAATATAGGCATGTCACGCATGAGGGCTAGGAAAACTTGTGAGGAATTTGCTGCAGGGCTGCCGATTTTATTTTCCGTTCATTCGACATAAATTACGCAAGAAAAAAGCCGCATCCCTTTCAGGATGCGGCTTCAATATCAAATATGCGCTTTGACCTTAAGAGCCAGCAACCGCAGCCGCGACTTCTGCAGCGAAGTCTTCTTCTTTTTTCTCAATACCGTCACCAACTTCCATACGGATATAACCCGTCATTTTAACGTCAGTGCCAAGCGCTTTCGCTTCATCGGCCAATACAGTTTCGATATTACGATCTGGATCCATGACGAACATTTGCGTCATCAAGACTGATTCCTTGAAGAATTTGACCATACGGCCTTCGACCATTTTGTCGACAATCGCTTCTGGTTTACCAGACTCAAGCGCTTCGGCTTTAAGCATATCGCGTTCTTTTTGAACAACGGCCTGATCCAAATCATTAGTAGACAGAGCCAATGGCGATGTCGCCGCGATGTGCATAGCGATTTTCTTAGCCAATGCTTTGAGTTTGTCTGCATCGCCAGAAGATTCGAGCGCAACCAGCACACCGATTTTTCCCATGCCTGCCGTCGCAGCATTATGGATGTAACCTTCAACAACGCCGGACGATACGCTGAGCTTACTCATTCGGCGAAGCGACATGTTCTCGCCGATTTTCGCAACAAGGTCGGTCAAGAATGTCGTGACAGTCTTGCCTTCGATTTGAGCTTCACGAAGCGCCTCTGTGTTATCGACAGTCAAAGCGGCTGCAGCAACCTTAGCCACCGCTTCTTGGAAACCTTCATTACGTGCTACGAAATCTGTTTCAGAGTTAACTTCAACGAGGACGCCTGACGTGCCCGATGTGTTCACAGCAACAAGACCCTCGGCCGCAACACGGCCAGATTTCTTATCCGCTTTCGCGATACCTTTTTTGCGCAACCAGTCGATTGCAGCCTCAATGTCGCCGCCCGTTTCATTGAGCGCCTTTTTGCAGTCCATCATGCCGGCAGATGTTTTATCGCGCAGCTCTTTAACGAGTTTAGCTGTAATAGCAGCCATATCGGTCTCCCATTCGGATTGGATGAGTTAGTTTGACCTCCAAATAGGAGGCCAGTGTTCAATTTAAAAGGTCCAAGAATGGACCGAGGTTAGGGACTAAAATTCGCCCAATTTCCCTTCGGCTTTGGCCAAGAGGTAATAAAACGTGACGCGGTTCTTCATCCGAGTTGGCTTCATTGTTGTGCAAACGGCTTTCACCTTCTCCATTGCAGCCTCTTTATCCTCAATGCCCATTTTCTTTTTCATAAAGCCTTTGACGATTGTTTCGAGTTCAGTCTCGTCCGAACAAGCGACATATTTGCTATCTTTATTGGACAAGGATGCACCAAGGTGCTTCTCGATTTTTGTGACGACAGCCGGATCAACGTCAGCGTCATATTCACGCGTGACGCGCAGATACTCAGATTCTTTTTCCTCCGCAGCAGGCGTTGGCTTTTCTTCAACGACGGGCACCGGCGCTGCTTCTTCCGCAGCCGGAGCCGCTTCTGTAACCTGCGCGGGAGCAGCTTCAACAACAGGTGCTGGTGCCGGTTCCGCAACGGGCGCTGCCGCTGCAACAGGTGTTTGAAGCATAACTTCTTCAACATTTTCTGAGGCACCTAGGTCCTGACCCATTGCGGCTTGCGCTTCGGTCATTCCGTCGAGTACCGCGTCAGCCATCAATTCACAGTAAAGCTGGATGGCACGCGCTGCATCGTCATTACCTGGAATTGGTAAATCCGCAGACGCAGGATCACAATTTGTATCGAGGATTGCGACAACAGGGATACCCAATCGGCGCGCTTCTTTAATTGCGATGTTTTCTTTGTTTGTATCGATGACAAACATCAAATCAGGCTTGCCGCCCATGTCTTTGATTCCGCCCAATGCTTTTTCAAGCTTTTGCATTTCGCGGTCGAGTTTGAGATTTTCTTTCTTAGTCAGACCTGTCTCGGCATCAGCGCCTTGGTCTCCAAGAAGCGCTTCAAGTTCCTTTAGACGGGAAATTGACTTCGTGACTGTCTGCCAGTTCGTAAGCATTCCGCCGAGCCACCGGTGATTAACATAATATTGCGCGCAGCGCTTTGCGGCCGTAGCAACTGGCTCAGACGCAGCGCGTTTCGTCCCAACGAAAAGAACACGGCCTCCTTTTGCGGCAACATCGCGAACTTGCTTTAGCGCTTGATGCAGAAGCGGAACTGTCTGCGACAGGTCCATAATATGAATGTTTGAGCGTGCACCAAAGATATAAGGTGCCATTTTTGGGTTCCAGCGATGTGTCTGGTGACCAAAGTGAACGCCGGCTTCGAGCAACTGACGCATAGAAAATTCAGGAAGAGCCATTGGATATCTCCGTACTTCCGGTTGA
>CAZKHC010000194.1:0-3112 GCA_964552135.1 uncultured Algimonas sp.
CAAAACTTGCCGCTTCACGAGGCACTCTCGCAGATGCACCAAGAAACTTGCTTCTCTACGAAATAGGCGCAATGCTGTGAGTGATGCTTGCTCCGCTATTAATTGGACCGGGCAGAAGAGAGCGTGTCCGAAACTGAACCCACTTCTTGAGGAGCTGAAGGATACCAGAAATGGGGGCTGCGGGTCTCCTCGCAGTATCGAAAACTTGCAGAAAGATGTCCGCAGAATACATAGGAGAGTTAAGTACCTGTTGGGAATCGTCAAACCCAAGCCTTCTGTGCTTCCGAGGGCTGCATAGGGGTGACCTCTAGCTATCTTAATATGTATAAAGCACACTTTCTTGCTACCTGAAGAGCGGCCTACCTCAAGGTGGTTCGGCGATGTGTCTGGTCTCTTGGTTTGTGATTACATCTGAGTCAGATCGGAAAGTGAAGTTTTCGACTACTGCAATACAATGGGGATTTGATTTGTGGTTACGATTGAAGCGCTCTCGAAGTATCTGGCTATAAGGGGCTAGTGGGCCGAACTGGTGGCAGGAGACTATGGCTTTGCAAGAAGGATGTGGTTGAGTCACTTCGCTAGTAAGTAGAGTAGTTCCAAGCTACCAGTACTACTACAAGCAATGCTCAGAACTGGATGAGAGGGAATGCATCTAAAGCACCAAACGAAACCTGTCTATGTTTTTTAAAGTTGGGTGTAATAAATCGACAGGCTAGCCGAAGCCAAAAAAGGGGTTACTGCTTGGAAGCCTCCTGAACACCTCTTGTGCGGAAGATTTCGAGCTGTTTCTGTGTATTGACCAGAGGGCCAAGATGCGAGATGAGATGTGGTACGGAATATATTGAGGATGTGGTCAGTTGCTTTGCAAGGCCAGCAATACGAGAGAAAACAATCACACGGCATGGCACAGAGACTTATATCACACGGCACTACCTGTGCAGATGTAGTAGAAGCCAGTACCCCGTGCGGGTACGTCGTAAGGGCCAAAGTAACCTACATGGGTTGTGGGCATGTTTGCCAGAATACATAGGGGTGATGCAAGGGGTCCAGCGTTCCGGAAGGGGAAGTTTGTTTGCCTTTGTCCAGGGCTGCCGGTCTCGTGACCCACGACAAGTGCACGCGGTTTGGCGTTGACAACGCCAAACCACGGCTATCACCATGGCCGGTCATTGCAAGAGAAAGGCAGGCGAGATGCTCGTTGTCGGATGGCAGATGGGTGCCCCATACAGGAAGTACGGTAATCTATGATATGCGCACCTCCATGCGCTTCCCTTTATTTAAGAGTGGCCTGACATTTACAAGAACCCCCCCTTTGTAAGACGAAAACAACATGGTAAAACTTAAGGATAAATAGAATGTACACGTACAGTACGACAGAGTTGGACACAGAAGAGGAACCAACGCACGCACAGCAACGCTCTAACTCGTTACGCACACCATAGCGACTGTGGCCCACCTCCATCACGTAGTCAACGCTTTTAACCAGCTCGATCATACTGGTCGGTGTTTCAGCAAGGCATCTCGCGCATCAACGCAACCAGATGCAAAAACCATTCTCAACCGGCTGGTGCCTGGTACACATGATAGAGCGATAGAGCCGATGAACATTTAGACGACTGACCGCAACTTGCACCTCGGAACACAACTAGTCAACAGTGTTGTGGTCCCCGTGTTGAGTCAACACGGGGAATCCACGGCTCCTGACATGAGGTATGACAGACGAATTGGGGGTCAATAGAATGCGTGTAACTTTACAATGCTCTAATATTATTTACAGGAACCAAGCACCACACCGACGACACGGCGCCTACCAGTTGATCATTCTTTTAATAACGTAGATAATGTAAAATGTACAGTATCTTTCAGTAAGTAAAGAAGTGTCCTTCGGAAGGGTAACATGTTACCTTCCAGGTAGCCTTGCTACCCTTGGCTAGCTCGTACCATCCTCTACAATACCACTTTTACATACAGGACGCTCATACGTTTCTTTTCGAAGCGCCTCCACTCCTTCATGAACGATGCTCGACATGATTGGGAACCGAGAGCAATGCAATTCTATGCATCCAATGAGGTGCACGGAGCATATCTGTCACACTCAAACGTTTCATATGTGGTTGTGGTCGTGTGCCTTCCGTTCCGAATATGTAGTTGCACCAAAGCAATAGCCCATATCATATGATATTCCTTTTAAGGAAAATGTCCACCTTTTATGTAATCTTGGAGCTCCCTCCCTCCATGCGTTTACATTCTATAGCATACTGGGGAGTATCTCCCATGGCTGCAAGCAGCAGATGAGGGTTATCCTTAAGGCTTTAAGCTTGCGGAGGGTATCCATAAATGGTCAGAATTCTGTCATGCCGTCGTACGCTTCCTCACTTTCTATTATGTATTTACTCAATAACTTGATCCCACCGTCTACACTTTTTTCTGTGGCACCCTCATATTGACTTAACGAGTTCATGTTTTACACATTGACGGACACCCGATTGGGTCCAATATGTCCGGAGAGATCCAATTCTAGCCGCAGACGGAATGAAACTTGCGCCTTCCAAAACCGTATACTGTTAACATTAGTTGTCATGGGGAATAGTTGTTGTTCCCTTCACTTCATTAAATGACATATAGAAATGCTAAAGTAGGCACCCCTCATCTTCTATTTCTTCATCAACTGTCCCACCTCCACCTAAACAATTCTTCAGAACTGCTCACGCTTCCTCCGCGTACAATGAGAACGTTTGCATCGGCCGTCATCACCCTAATTGCGCTGACAGTATCCTCGAGTGGAAACGTTCTGCCAACACTAACCACAGAAGCAACATCCCGCACCGCATCATTATGGAGACATCGCCAACTTCTCCAAGCTCAGGAACAGCTCGTCGGACTCAAGCGGGCACTAGTGTGCAAAAGGCGAGTTGAGAAAAAGGTAGCCGCCATCGAAGCCAAGGTTAAAGATATCCGCAAGTGTCTCTACAACGGCCTATCGTTCAGAAAGTACGCTGCCTTCAGGAAGATCTGCAGGAATAGGTCTGAGATATTGAACCTCATCAGGCACACGCGCAAAACTTGCCGCTTCACGAGGCACTCTCGCAGATGCACCAAGAAACTTGCTTCT
>CAZKHC010000195.1:0-3091 GCA_964552135.1 uncultured Algimonas sp.
ATTTAAAATGCGCCGCATCAACACCATTTTCAGCCATGTTCTGGACGGGGCCATGAACAATCCATTCGTATTTTTGATACTCCGTCCATTCAGGGTCATAGACTTGGTTAAAGTTTTCAGGCTCCCATTTTGGCACTTCGTTGAACGGATGATACCAGACAAGGATTTGCTTATTGCTCTCAACGACTTTCCACTGCGCTTCGCAAGGCCGCGCAGCTGATGGCGGGACCTTCTTAGCATAAGGCACAGCCACAACCGCGCCTTCACCATTATATTCCCAAGCATGAAAAGGACATTCGAGTGAGTTCCCTTTGACCCGACCGCCATAACCCATATGTGCGCCGAGATGTTTGCAATAGGCATCCACCATGCGAGCCTGCCCATCCTCGCCGCGCCAGAGCACAAGGTCTTTGCCGAAATAATAAAGAGGTTTCACCTCGCCAATTTCAAGCTCGTCCGAATAGGCCACCATGAACCACCCAAAGGGCAGTGGTAGCGTATCCAGGTTACGCTCTTTGACAGTCGCGCGGTTCTCAACAGCGTTCATCCGCCACGCCGTGAGATCATCGCCCTTTAAGCCTTTAAGCTGCTCCCAAACAGCAACATGCGCAGTCGTATTGGAGGTCATGATGTCTCTCCTAGGTTAAAAACTTTCATCGCGTTCTCGCGTAAGAATTTCGGCCAAACCTCATCTTTGAAGGGCACATTTTCCATATCTTTGAAAATACGGTCGAGGCTAAGGCCCATAGGGAAATACCCCGCATAGATAATTTTATCTGCCCCGCGTGAATTCGCGTAATCAATGATCGCTTTCGGATAATGTTTGGGCGCGAATGCCGAGGTTGAATAATAAAGATTGGGATATTTTATCATAAGCTTTACAGCCAGATCTTCCCATGGTTCCGCACCATGCCGCATGACGACTTTCAACTCCGGAAAGAACCAACAGACTTCATCCAAATGCTCCACCTTTTGCGTTTCCATTGGAATACGCGGCCCCGGAACGCCGACATTTAAAACAATTGGAATATCTAGTTCCACACAAGCCGCATAAAGCGGATAAATACGCGCATCATTAATAGCCACTTGCGGACAGGTTCCCGCCGGAAAAACCGACGCAGACTTTATACCATACTCAGCGTGAAGGCGTTTAAGGCGCCTGACTTCATTCATCCCCTCATTCGGATTACAGGGCACATCAAAAAAGAAACGGTCAGGATAATCTTTGGCCGCTTGGCGTGAGGTATCATCCTCATTAAAGCCAACCATCGCCATTTCGATGTTATGGGCATCTAATTGCTCTACCGTCCAGCCGACAAAATCAGAGACATCGGCGGAGGCTTCGGGAATATCCTTGAACATATATTGCGCGGGCATTTTGAACATGTCGCGGCTTTGCTGATCATTGAGAAGCGGGCGAAAACTCTCATACCAATCCGAGCGGTCAGCATGAGTAGGAATGCCCAGCATCGTATCGATGATTTTGATATCTTTAGGATAGCCCATTATGCGGCCTGCTCTTTCCTTTTGCGGGCGAGATAAGCCGCGCGAACTTTATGTTTTTCAATTTTACCCATGGCATTAAGCTCAAAGGAATTTTTTTGAACAATTATAGCTGTTGGAACTTTATATGCCGCAAGGTTGTCTTTGGCATAGTCCATCAAATCTTCTGAAGCAATCCGTCCATCGACAACAAAGCCCGCAACAAGGCGCTCTCCTAACCGATCATCAGGAACGCCAAATGTCGTGACTTGGCGAACAGCCGGATGGCGGCCTAATGCTTGTTCCACCTCGGCGCAATATATATTCTCTCCGCCAGAAATCACCATATCGGTTTTGCGGTCTACCACAGTGAGGTATCCATCCGCGTCAAGCTTGCCAATATCACCGGTTCGGTACCAGCCATCCTTAAAGGCTTTGGCATTAGCTTCAGGCCTGCCATAATATTCTTTTATCACCGTGGGCCCGCGCACCCAAAACTCACCAATTTCACCAATAGGAAGTTCATTCCCTTCTTCATCCGTGACTTTAATATCAACCATAGCCAGCTTCTGCCCAGACGCTTTCGGGCGGGACGTAATCCCCTCTCCTATAGCTTGTGAAACCGCACCGCTAGCTTCCGTCATGCCGTAACCCGCACCAATAATAGCATTAGGGAAGGTTGCGCGAATTTCAGCGAGCAATCCGAGCGGTAAGGCCTGACCACCGCACGATATGGCACGAAGGGAACTAAGATCATGCTCGGTGCTTTTGGCAGCATTGACCAAATCCCAGTGCATAGTCGGGACACCCCCAAAGCTACTGATCTTTTCGGATTCGATTAACCGCAGAGCGTCCTCGGCATTCCAACGCTCCATCATCACCAGCTTACCGCCCGAAGCCATAGACGACAGAAATGTCGAGATACAGCCGCTGACATGAAAAAGCGGGAAAATCATCATGGAACAGCCTTGCGGCATTTGGGCTTTTAACGCTTCGACAGTCATTCCATATTGTTCAGCCATTGTCATAAAAACGGAGGTGATGGCCATTTGCGTCGTCAGCAAACCTGTGATGATATTTCGGTTCGTCATGACAGCGGCTTTCGCTCGGCCTGTGGTTCCGGACGTAAAGAACATCGCGGCAGGATCATCGGTATCCCGAGAGACAGGCGCATAATTGGGCGCTGATGTCATGGCAGCTGCATAGGGCGTAACATCCCCAGACATAGCATCACCGCCAACGCAGATGGCAGGCAATTCGCAGCCTGCTTTCGCCAATGCGTCTAGCCGCTTAACATCGGCAATCACGAATACGCTATCCGAATCCTGGATGGCTTGGAGCATGACCGCACCTTCGCCACGGCTATTTACCGAAATGGGGACAGCACCGATATTTGTAATCGCTACGAAAGCGGTTATCCATTCCGGGCAATTTTTCATGCAAATTGCCACGGATTGCCCGGGGGTGACATTAGCCGTCTTTTGTAGCCAACCTGCCAAACGATCGACTTGATCAAAAAACGCATCAAATGTCAGGCGTACTTCGCCCAAAGTTACGAATTCGGCGGGGCCATGATTGCGAGACTCTTGGAACATCTCCGCCAAAGTCT
>CAZKHC010000196.1:0-3089 GCA_964552135.1 uncultured Algimonas sp.
TGCAATCCCGGATTGTCTTTAAAATGGGTCAGCGTCAGCATACGTCGCTGCTCCTTAATAAAGCTCTTCACCTTTCTATTCATATCTGCATACGAGTCCATCACATTCTCCACATACTCATCATCAAAAACCGTATCTTTTAAAACACCAACCTTAAACTGAAACTGACAAAACAAATCTACGCTCTTGCGAGCAGGACTTGTCATCGTACAATACATATCCAAACCCAACCCGCAGTGTCCATATCCGTACAAAGAATACTGTGCAGCTTTCGCATGACGGAATGCTCGGTATCTGTAATGAGGCGATAGTTCCAAAACCATATCCTCATCTGGGTAGTGGAAATTATCCTGACAACGATACGGGATTGGTACCCTCCAATAGTCCATCATCGCACAAAATACATAGTTTGCTGATATCATTAACTCCGCAACCATTTCTGTAGATCCAGTACTTGGTACATCGTCAAATGATATCTGCCAAGTATTCGCATTTCCTTCCATTCGCACAGCACGTATTTCGACTTCACTTTGCCTTATATCCTTCACCTCGCCAATCTCACGTCGCCTCTTCCCCCGTAGTTCAGCCATCTCACATAATTTCGCCAACACATTGCCACCACTATGAATCATAGTATCACCTTCAGCATATGTCAATTTGCTTACATTCTCCAACCTTGTCAGGTATACTTTAAAACTATCTGGCCTTAGATCACCATTTTCATCTATTCCGAATTGGGTAGTGATTGCAGTTCCATCGTGCCGGTCTCCAGTTAGGGATAGTACTCGTGTCGAAAATTCTTCAGGGAACATTGACTCTTCGTAGATAGCACCGTACACCGATGTACACCTTTGCAGCGCTTCCTTAACAGCGACATTGTCTATATTATTGCCAAACACTCTTGCTACATCGGTAATGTGTACCTGTACCATACTAGTGGCCTCATCATATCCAATAGCGTCATCGCATACCATAGTGGTGTTTCCATCTATCGCATACACTGTTTCATGTATCACTTCTCGGTCCGTTTCGTTCACATCTCCCCCAACCCCATTACTTAATATGCTATCACATATCTGCCTAACATTACCGGGAAACTCCTTCGCGTTGAATCGTTCCTGAATTATATACATTTTCCTGTACAACAACACTCACCGGCACTATCGCATTGCATAGTCACAAATGTGGTTGGTCATGGCACATATATACAACTACTTTATGCAAAACTACTAAAACTCCAACATATGTCGGTTTGTCCGTAATGGTATTACATATCAGACACTAATCCCGGGGCACACTGACTCAACCCGATTTACATAAATGCCCCCTCACTAATTCCATTATGTAGTTGAATCTCACATATACAAAACCTACCGAAAGTCTGTCCACAAAGAACAACGACAAAGTACTGACATTATTCCTATATACTTCACCTAACGTGTACAGTTCAACTACACTTTGTCGCTACCCGTAATTGCCTTGTTATCTGTCAAACTCTCTTGTGCATAATAGACGGTTTCATTATTCAATATACTCATAGAAGTCGGAATGCACCCTTGACTCAATATAAATTTCTCATACCAATTTGATAGTCCGATATAATAAATCCCCTATAAAAATCAACCAATCATAATACAAATCCCCACCCCATTGATTACGTAATTGTACGACATTACCATACATTACATCCAGCCGTTACACTGGCATATATTTGATGCAAATCTACAGTCCCATTTACACTCACCCATCATACCATGCACCATTACGTACTGTTCGTATTATGCACGTCAAACACATCCCCAACCTAATCAGGAACAACTGTTCCAACAGTATGCGTATCCATATATCAAACTAGCAACTAACGCTGCACTACAGTACTTGTCGGTGCTTTATGTTTCTACACTACAGTAGTTTGCTACGCTACAGTACGTGTTTCTGCGGTCTTCTGCGGTCTTCATATTTGCCACTGTGGGTCCCGTCTCGCATACCTATGCACTCCTATATTCTCACTTCGCACCCATCATCGGGAGTAAATTCAGTCCGTACTCCCTCACCATTAACAGGAACAACACTCCAACGACCAACGCATGTATGATATATGTAATCTAGCATAATCTGCATGTAAACTTCAACATCACCCTCAGGAAAGTCCGATGAATAATTTGCTGTACATTACATTGATCTCCTACAACTACCATTACATCTGTCCTTTCCTATACACCCATCTCCATCCCGCGGACACAACCCAAAACATCGCGATCATCGTTTACCACAATCCCACAACCCACAGATGAAACCCCCAACTACTCTACCTTTCCGTCTATCAACCCCAATAACCAGACCAGGTAAAGTTACCCACCCGCCGATAATCGTACCTGCATCGGAATTACTCCGAAATCCACAGGCGGTGCAACCACCCTCAGATTCTATCACGGAAGAACAGCTACTTCGGATCCGCATAAACCGCAATCGTGCTATAGCCATCCGACGAAAGAAGGCTTTCATTGCTAGAACAACAGCAGCATCGGCTGAAAAGGAAAACATACCCATGCCTGCTTTGCCACACAATCAGAAACAGGTGTTACCAGTACCCGCCAAACTAAAGAGCGATTCTCCCCAAACCAATCGTATGGTACTTTCCGAAAACGAAAATATACCCCACGCAAAAGAGTGTACCATGTCGGAAGGAGAGGAAATTGTATTGCAATCTCCACTCCCAGCCCAACAAGAGAACACTGCTCCCCATCCTAGACAGTTGCTACCGGCCAGTGATGAGGAGGTGGATGATTTCTCACATTACTTTGCTCTTGACGAAAAGGCATCGAATGAAAAGCGCCGTCGACGCCTTATGTCCGGTGCTAAATAACCAACTATGCACGTCTGCCTAATCACACTACACAGGGAACCGGAACTCCCGACTCCAATTAAAATAGGGTATTGTAAACTTGGTTTCCTTTACACTCTTTCACTCCATACTAAACTAGCCATTCCCCACCACATGTCATATCATTCGTCATCAATGTATCAATGCCATATTCACTCTAATCCCCTAAACGTAATTATCAATCAGAACCGCTTAGGTTGTACAG
>CAZKHC010000197.1:0-3072 GCA_964552135.1 uncultured Algimonas sp.
ATTCGGCGGGATCAAGTTCCGTTTGCCATACGATTTCATGTTCATCCGCAAGTCAGGGTGAGTTTGTCACAAGATAAATCTTCGGCGCTTCTTGTTGTAAATGGGAAGTCAGGTTGGCGGTTCCGGACGGATGGAGGTCAAGTGAGTTTGGAAGATTCAGTTTACCTCGCAACTGGCGTTTCGCCGGTCAAGACACAGCAACTTGTCATTTATGGGCAAGGGTTTTGCGATAGCGATGGCGAGAGCCGTTCAAATCGTGTGCGCTGGTCTTTCCGCAAATTAAAACCTGCTGAGAGCAAGCCTCGCGGTCCGCTGACACAAACCGATATTGAGTCAGTCATATGAGCACGCACAGCCGTTCCAGCTTTAATATGGGCAGAAGTTTTCTGCTGATCGGCACAGATGTTATTTTTGCATTTGTCTCCATGATGATGGTCATCCGCTGGCGTAATGAATATCTAAATTCCGACCTTGAAGGCTTTATTGATCATAAGGCCGCCTATATTGCTGCGGCGACGACATTAATTAACTGGGTTTTGCTCCGGCAAGATCGCGCGATTTGGCGCTTTACGACATTAGATGATTTTAAACGCATCAGCGTTGGGATTATTGCGGTAGCCCTGACGGTGCCGCTCATTCTCTATTTTTTGTTCGATCGCGCCATTCATTTTCCGCGTTCCGCGCCAATGCTTTTTGCCGCGATGTTTTTTGGGTTGATAATTGTCTCGCGCTTGATGGCGATGATTATACAAAATGGCGACTTCCGCGCTTTGTTCCGCGCACGGTCGACCTATGGCCAAGATGCGCTTCTGGTTGGCCCTGCCCCGCATCTCTATAATTATTTAATGGATCGGGCCCGAAAAAGCGGTACCAGCAGTAATCAACATATGGGATTTAACCCCGTTGGCCTCATTGAAACATCGGGGCTTTATGAAGGCCGCACCATTCGGTCTGTCCCCGTTCTGGGCGGGATTGATAATCTTCGGAATATCTACCGCAAAACAACAGGCCGGCAGGATAAGCCGCTACAAATTATTTCCGTGGATCCAAATCCCGATCGGCGGGCGACAGCGGAACTCGTGAAAATTGCGGCAGAACTCGGCGCGCCTTTGTCCCGCCGTTCAACCGACCCCGGCCAAGGGCTATCCACATTTGAAGCGGCTGACTTGATTGGCCGTGATATGCGGGTCCTCGACCTCACGCCTGTGCGCGATATGTTTGCAGGCCGCCGCGTCTTAGTCACAGGCGCAGGCGGATCCATTGGTTCCGAGCTGTCGAAACAAATTGCGCGACTTAATCCCGCTCAGCTGACCCTCGTCGATCATTCTGAATTTCACCTCTATAATCTGGAAAAGGAAATGTCGGCGTTTCGCCGCTATGATGATACGACATTTTGGAAGACCTTTATTGGCGATATTCGTAATGCGCCGCGTATGCGCGAGATTTTCGCCGTAGAAAATCCCGAAATTGTTCTTCACGCTGCAGCGCTGAAACACGTGCCTTTGGGTCAGAAAAATCCGCTCGAAGTACTGCGGACGAATGTGATGGGCACGTCCAATGTTTTGGATATGTGCGAAGCGGCGGGCGTTGAGCATTTCATTTTGATTTCGACGGATAAAGCCGTGGCCCCCGTCAATATGATGGGCGCGTCAAAGCGTATTGTTGAAATTATGACCTTGGCGCGCCAAGCCGCCTGTCCGGGCTTGCAAGCCTCTTGCGTGCGTTTCGGTAATGTCTTGGCGTCCAATGGCTCTGTCGTGAACCTATTTGAAGAACAAATCGCCATGGGCGGGCCCGTGACCGTGACGCACCGCGAAGTCGACCGCTATTTCATGATGCTCGAAGAAGCCGCCGCGCTTGTCTTGCAGTCTGCGGCCCTTGGCGCAAAACGGCGCGAGGCGTCTGAAAGTGGCCATGATGCCTCGGGCTGTATTTATGTTTTAGAAATGGGCGAGCCCGTCAATATTGGCCGCCTTGCGCGGCAGCTTATTCGCCTTCGCGGCAAAGTGCCCGATGTAGATATTGAAGTCCGCTATACGGGGCTACGTCCCGGCGAGAAATTGACCGAAGTTCTCTCCTATGAGGATGAAGATCTGGCGCCGACAGACGTCAAAGGCATTCAGCTTTTTAACCGCGCTGAGCTTGACCCCGCCTCCGTTTTGCGCCGAACGAAAACACTTATCCGCGCGCTCAATACACGCGATCGCGCGGCGGTTCGTAAGTCCATAGCGCAGCTGGTGCCGGGCTATGACCCCGCCCATGTTTTGGATGAGCCTGAGCTCGCTATTGTTCCCAATGTTGCCGACCTCGTAAATGTCGCAAATGATGTGGATGAAGACACGGGGACTGAGGGCTAAGGATAGAAACTCCAAAGCAGTCATGATAGGCGGCGAGAGATATTCATACTGCCCATAGGGACCTATCCAACATGCCCGCACCTAATCCAAATCTTCCTGCCTTTGATCCGGCCCGCCTCGCGCCTGTGAAGCGTGCTTTGCTGTCCGTTTCGGATAAATCTCGCCTGATAGATCAAGCCAAGGCTTTGCATGATCGCGGCGTGAAACTCGTCTCTACGGGCGGTACGCACCGCGCGATTACGGCGGCAGGCATTCCGGTCAAAGATGTCTCCGAGCTCACGAATTTCCCAGAGATGATGGATGGCCGCGTCAAGACCTTGCACCCGATGGTGCATGGCGGCCTCCTAGGGGACCGCGACCTCGCCTCGCATAAAGACGCCATGCATGATCACGGCATTCTCTCTATCGATTTGCTTATCGTCAATCTCTACCCGTTTGAGCAAGCGGTAGCGGGCGGCGGCAGCTATGAGATGTGCGTCGAGAACATTGACATTGGCGGACCCGCCATGATCCGCGCGGCGGCGAAAAACCACGCTCATGTTGCGGTCTGTACCGACGCCGAGGATGTCGATGCGGTGCTGGCCGATATGGACGCAAATGACGGCCAAACCTCTGGGACATTGCGCCGTTCTCTCGCGGCGAAAACCTATGCGCGCTCCGCCGCCTATGATGCGGCGATTGCCAATTATTTCGCTGGCATCGTCGAGGGCACGCC
>CAZKHC010000198.1:0-3053 GCA_964552135.1 uncultured Algimonas sp.
AGAATCGGGATATCGACAAAATATCTTCATAATAATTCCGATACGCGCGTTTGATAAACGAGATTGGGCAGCGTAGTCGGGGAGAAAAACATCCTATAGCTAAGCGGTAAGCCACTAGCGTAATCATGGTGAAATATTACTACGGTAAGTTTATATAGATGGGACAAATTGGGTTTGTAAATAATCGAGTTTAGTAGATACGAGGTGAGTCGTTCAAGTATTTCTTAACGGGTTTCAATTCTAAAATATACAGCAAACGTTAAAAACAGTTATATTTGCATATACAATTTATAGCTCAATGTTTGAAAATTTCGATATAGCTTTTATAATTTGTCGAGTTGAGCTTTATACATAACAAAACTAAAAAATATATTATATTTGTATCCGATTATCTGAAGTTTGATTTATCCGAGCTTTCGAGTCTTTCCGAACTTTTATACTCTGCCGAGTATTCTGAACTTTTATACTCTGCCGAGTCTTTCCGAGCTTTATACTCTGTGAGTCTTTTCGATGAACGATTCTTCCGTTTATCCGGACGACGATATCTAAAAATATGTAAACAATTATTTAGATTTTTAAATATTGGATGGAAAGATGGGGTAGGGGAAAGAATTGGAAAGTCAATTAGGCAGTTAAGTTCAGAGTCCGCAAAATCACTTTAACCCTATTTGGGGCAGGCTTGAAATTTGGTATAGAGGCAGCCCATGATAACGGTAAAAAAAATCATGCCCTATAAACAATGGTTACCTGATGACGTCTTCAGACTGTCAAAAAATGAAAAAACCTATGTAACTTTGAAGAGTTGTTACTTTTGAATAATTTTTTTTTCAATTCTGTTTGGATATTCTGAAACGTAATAGAAAATAGCAACACATACCTAGTTTCCTGTTTTTTAGTAAATATGATTTTCTGAGATATCATACAGCACAAAGTTGACAAAAATCCAAAAATTAAAATAAATTGCGTCATCAAAATATTATTTATATTGAGCATGATTTTATTAATCCTCTGAACAATCTGTGAAGTTTCATCTCAATATCATTTTTCCTATCAAATGTTATAGGCATTAAAATTTATGACCGATTTACTTAGCCTGCAAACAAAGGTTGCATTTTTACACCTAGTGTTAAATAATTGAGCATAATTACATAAATAATTGAGGTATATACATAAAATTTTCAAAAAATGTACTTAATTGCCAGAAATTTTGAAACCAATACTTTAAATAATTTTTGAGTAATCCGCCCCTGCCCCTAATAGGGCTAAGTAGAACTGATTAATTTTCTAAAATTATATTATATTATTGAAAGCAAGTTGCTGACTCAACAAAAAAAATGAAGAGAGAAGCTACACACAAAATTTTCTTTTCTGTCATATACAGAATAAAATAAAATGTCTGACAAAATGCAGTTGTGCTAGAAAATTACATTGCCAGAGCATACCAGTGAGTTATGATGGCAAAAAATTTTTTTTTTGTTCTCTGCAATTCTAAAAGTGTGTATTAACATAACATAGGGGGATTGTAAAGAATTGTTTGGTTCACATCACCCGACTGACCTCGGATAAAAAACAAAAAAATACCATTTTTGTAGTCAGAGAGTCGGAGTCAGAATACTTTAAAGGGATTAATTTTTGCGATTTTCACGAATGATGTTAGTAGAATTTGAGAAAATATGTCCTCACAAAAGTTTTGAAAACAAACAATTTGCAAAAAAGATACCTCAAAATTTACATTTGAAACTATTATATTTCAAATTACACCTCTTACGTTATTTTTTTATCCTTTTTAACTTGTTGAAACTGTCAGAAAGCTTTTAAAAGGCACAAATTAATGTTCACCATCACTAAAGGATTACTCATTCTCTAAAATAAATCCTCGCAAAAATTTTGAAAACGGCTGATTCACGAAAATTAATCCCATTAAGGTAATAAACCTACAGCCCTTTCAATTTAGTAATAGGTCGGACAGAAAATTACAACGCTTTTTTAGCATACTGGCAGTACAGCACTGATTTTGATAGGGTAACATTAGCGTAAATCGGGTAACAAAATTTTTGAAAAATTTTTCAACATTTGCCTAATTCACACCAGGAAAACCACCAAAGCATTTTCCGGCAGGTAAAAAGTTCATTTTGATTACTTTCGTGGTAAGAAACTTTTGCATTTTGCAGGAATAAACTTTTGCGAATAGGGCTTTTCGAAAAATTTTGTGGCAATAAACTTTCGCGAATGGGTGATTTTTTTGAAAATTTTACAACTTCAGAAATCTGTATCATAGTTTTGTTTTGCTTATTGTTTTATTATTTTACAGAACGCCATAATTTTTGTTCAGGAGATCAGAATAGAAACATAGTATTTCAAAGTATTCTCAAAATCATGCATGCAATGGGTAGAATTAATTGGCGAGGAAATTGTATTTTTACCAGTCAGGAATTAAAAGACTATTTTTTGCTTATTTAGCCAAATAAGGATTGAAAATTTTACTTAAGCAAATTTCGCTAATTGAGGAAAAAAAGTTTTTTTCGCGAGAATAAACTTTTGCGAATTAGACTCAAAAAGAAAGTTTCTTACCGCGAAAGTTTCTTCCTTTAAAGTAGTAACTATGTAAAGAATTTGTTTGTTTTGATTTATGAAAAAAATCTCAATGCCCTTCTGAAAACACGACGCCGTAGCAATAATTGTTTTGGACGGAAAATTTTGTAGTCAAATAGGGAGAATGTTCCCCAATCAGGATACACTTTGTTATCTGATCGGGGAATGTTACCCCACCATCTGACAGACTGGTAAGTTATGACCAGACGTAAGTAATCGATAAATTCGATTATCGATTGTAATCAATAAGTAATCAATTGATTACATATCGATTACGATCGATAATCGATACTCACAATTTTTACGGGTTAATAATTTATTGATTACTTATCGATTTTATCAATTATCTATCGATTTTATCGATTATGTATCGATTGTATCTAACAAATTTTATGTCAAATTAACTGAAAATTTTGTAGTCAAATAGGGAGAATGTTCCCCAATCAGGATACACTTTGTTA
>CAZKHC010000199.1:0-3046 GCA_964552135.1 uncultured Algimonas sp.
ATCCATTAAATCCTCTCAATAAATTGCGCCTACCCTTTGAACCTTGGGGTAGGCGTGCCTATGTTGTGCTTATGACCAATTGGCTTCCATATCTTCTGGGTACCGCATTGCTGGCCGGACCCTCTGCGGCAATGGCGCAGCAAGCGCCTAGCACCAATAATGTTACGCGGGTTATGCCAAGCTCGCAGGCGCAGGTACAGCTCTCCTATTCACCCGTCGTGAAGCAAACCGCGCCTGCGGTTGTAAATATTTTTACTTCCCGCACTGTGCGGACCCGTTCGCGCTCGTCCTTTTTTGATGAAATGTTTGGAATGCGGCGCGCGCCTAGGGAACGTGTTGAAAGCTCTCTCGGGTCCGGCGTGATTGTGCGCGGAAACGGTATTATCGTTACGAATGCGCATGTCGTGAAAGGCGCAGATGAGCTCAAAGTGGTCTTGAATGATCGCCGGGAATTCGAAGCCAAAGTCATTGCGCAAGACGAGGAAACGGATCTGGCAGTTCTGCGTATCGATACAAAAGGCGAGATCATGCCGACCTTACGTGTCGGCGCTGATAGTGAGCCGGAGATTGGTGATATTGTTTTGGCGATTGGGAACCCTTTTGGCGTCGGGCAAACAGTGACATCAGGTATTATTTCTGCCCTTGGGCGTACCAATGTCTCCGACATTTCTAGCGCTATTCAAACCGACGCCGCGGTTAATCCCGGAAATTCTGGCGGCGCATTGGTGAATTTAAACGGCGAGCTAATCGGCGTGAATACAGCCATTTTTTCGCGGTCGGGCGGATCAAACGGAATTGGCTTTGCGATCCCCTCAGAACTCGTCGAGCGGGCGATTGACTCTGCTCTCTCTGAAGGACGAATTGTCCGCCCTTGGATTGGCGCAAGGACAAATGGTGTTGATGCGACCATGGCATCTGCGCTCGGACTAGACCGCGCGAAAGGCGCCGTTATCAACGAAATTCTGGCGAATGGACCGGCCGCGCGAGCGGGCTTGGATAAGGGCGATGTCATTCTTTCCGTCGGCGGCTCAGAAATTAATGATGATAGCGGCCTTCGATTTAAGCTTGCGACATTGCGCCCGCTCGAAACAACTCAAGTCGAATATGTAAGAGATGGGGTAATTCGGACGACAAGTGTACGTGTTGATACACCTCAAGAATCTCCAGCCCGGGATGAACGTGACCTTGATGGTGTGCATCCCTTCAAAGGAGCGGTCGTTGCCAATATGAATCCTGCCCTCGGCGAAGAACTTGGGTTTAATCCTTACCAAAAAGGCGTCATGGTTTTGAGTGTCCGTCGAGGCTCCGCTGCGAATTATAATCGCCTGCGTCCTGGTGATTTTGTGTTGAGCGTGAATGGTACGAAAATTACCTCCACGCGTCAGCTGGATTCAGTGCTTTTATCGGAACCCGTTGATGCGATTTGGGACGTCGAAGTTGATCGTGATGGCCGTATCGGGGCATTGCCGATCCGCTATTTACCGCCGCAAAACTAAGGTTTTCCCTACGAAATACCCTGAAATTTTGCTACCATACGGCTAAAACTATAGCTTAGCTGGAGTAATCATTTACATTCTCTTGAATTTCCGACTAACAGCGTCTCGGGAAGTTCACGGGAGGGTAGCTGAATGGCTGATCATAAATTAGACGAATATGAGTCTTTAAACTTTTACGCAAAAAATACGAAACCGAAAAAATCAGGTTTCTCTAAATTTCAAGTCGAAGATAGATATTATTTCTGCCGTTATGTAGACGGTGATATCGCGATGATTAGTCAGGCCTACACGGGAAAACCCGGGCGAGATAACGGCATTGAATCAGTTAAGAAAAACGAAAAAATTGCCAGCCGTTATAAATTCGAGGCGCGAGGTAAATCTGGGCAGGGATTTGGTCTTCGGGCCGGGAACGGTCAAGAGATTGCCGTCAGCCCAAATTATAGTTCTCTTGCTAAAGCACAGAGCGTTGCGAGCCGCATGTCAGGAGCGTCTTTTGGAGGCCAAAGAACTTCCTCGGTAAAGAAAAAACCGCCCGCTAAGAAAGCGGCGACAAAAAATTTGGTTGCGAAGAAGGCCCTTGCAAAGAAAACGCGGGTCAGAAAAACCCCAATTAAAAAGACGAGCGTGAAAAGGGCAGGTTTTACGGCAAAAGACAGCCGGGTAGAGAATTATAAGCCGCTTTCATTTTATCAACAGAACGGGAGCCTCCGCAAAGGCTTCAATAGTTTTGAAAAAGATGGTGCATATTATTTTCATTATGTCGAAAATGGTAAGATAGCCCTGATTTCCGAAAGTTACACGTCCAAACGCGGCCGGGATAATGGAATTTCTTCTGTCATGAAAAATATGGGTTCGAAGTCGGCCTATCAATATCACCAACATAAAAATGGTAAGCATTATTTTGATTTAAACGCAGCAAATGGGCAGGAAATCGCGACATCGCGCTGGTATAGTTCAAAGGGAGGTGCGCGAGACGGCGCCGCTTATTTGTTAGGCGACAAAACGCGGACCCGCGCTGCAACGGTCAAAGCAAAAGCAGCCAAGCCAGCAAAAACTACACAAGCTAAAACAGTCCGTTCACGGTCTGAGGAGGATAATTATCCACCTCTCGCTTTTTACCGGAAACATACAAAGGGCAAAAAGAAAGGCTTTGAAAAGTTCAAAGGTGATGACGGCGAATATTACTTCGCTTATTTCGACAATAGTAAAATGGCGCTTATTTCGGAAGGCTATCCAACGGCCACCATTCGCGACAAAGGCGTTGCGTCTGTTGAGAAAAATATAAAGCTTGAAAAGCGTTATGTTCAGGGGACAGGCGCAGATGGGAAGCCCGGATTTATTCTTCGAGCTGGAAATCACAAAGAGATCGCCCGTTCTGTCGGATATGGTTCCGCTGCTGCCGCAGTTGCGGGCGCGGCTTACCTTATGGGAACGCGCCGTCGGCCTGCGGCCAAACCGAAAGCAACGAAACCAAAAGTGGCTGTCGTTAAAAAGTCAGTTGTCAAAAAAGCTGCGGCGCCCGTCAAGGCTCCGACAAAACCAAAGCCGAA
>CAZKHC010000200.1:0-3031 GCA_964552135.1 uncultured Algimonas sp.
GTTTTAAAAAAATTGAAACTCATTCCATAAGTTTTATCCAAGGCGTGATTCGCCAAAATTGCAAAAATAGGCTATCCTGAACATATGAACCTTCGCCTATCAGCTTGCATCGTATTTAGTCTCATAGCCTTCGCAGGCCAGGCTCAGGCTCAACTTATTGTGCAAGGTAAAGGCAATGCCGCTAAATGTTATAACTATGCGATAAACGGAAATACCGGATCGCGGTCTGCCATTCGGGTCTGCAATGAAGCTTTCTACGACGCTCTTATCAATAAAGATAAGGCGGCGACCTTTGTAAATCGCGGCGTGCTTTTTATGCGCAAAGGGGATCAAGCTCTTGCCTCCCAGGACTTTGAAGCAGCTCTCAAGATAAGTCCCGACTTAGCAGAGGCTCATGTCAATTATGCGGCCTCGCTCATTCGCCAAGAAAAATACGACGCGGCCTTAGTGTCGATCAATAAGGCTTTGATTGACCCCAATAGTAAAGTCAGGCCAGAGGCACTTTATAACCGCGCCTTTATATTGGACCAAAAAGAAGATTACCGCGGGGCTTACCGCGATCTAAAGGCAGCGCTCGTCCTCAGGCCGGAGTGGGAGCCTGCCCTAAGACGGTTAGAACGTTACGAGGTTCGCCCCGCTGGATAGGCGTCATTTATCTTTGCCATGTCGCCGCCAACGTTTTAAGAGCGGCGGACGCAGACTTGGACACCGATTCATGATTAAAATCCAACCTTCCTATGACTATGATGATTTGATCATCAGCGGCGAACAGTCCCTGTTCGGTCCCGGGAATGCGAAATTGCCTTTGCCGCCCATGCTTATGCTCGACCGGGTACTGAAAATGGATGAAAAAGGCGGCACCTATGACAAAGGTCAGGTCATCGCCGAATTGGATATTGACCCAGATCTATGGTTCTTTGACTGCCATTTTAAGGGCGACCCAGTCATGCCAGGCTGCCTCGGCTTGGACGCGATGTGGCAGCTCGTCGGCTTCTGGCTTGGCTGGACTGGTGGCAAGGGCCGCGGACGAGCTCTCGGCGTTGGCGAAGTCAAATTTACCGGCCAAGTGACACCCGACATCAAAAAAGTCCGGTATGAAATTGACATAAAACGTGCTATTCGCCGCAAACTCGTCCTCGGAATCGCCGACGGACGCATGTATGCGGATGATGAGCTTATCTACCAATCAAAAGACTTACGGGTCGGATTATTTATTCCCCCGTCAGAAACAAAAGAGCAGGATACTTAAAATGCGCCGCGTTGTTGTTACGGGTCTCGGGATCGTTTCATGTATTGGAAATGATGCAGATACAGTTTCTGCCAATCTAAAGGCAGGTTGGTCTGGAATCGACACGGATGAAAAGATGGCAGAACTCGGTTTCAGGAGCCAGATTTCAGGTCGGCCCGATTGCGATTATAAAGAGATAATCTCCAAACGCTCCTATCGCTTCATGGGGGATGCCGCCGGCTGGGCCGCCGTTGCTATGAAAAATGCGATTGAAGATTCTGGCCTTTCGGAAGAGCAAATTTCTCACCCGCGCACGGGTATCATTGCGGGGTCTGGCGGACCTTCGTCGCTGGAAATCGTGCGCGCGGCGGATATTACGCGCAAGAATAACAGTCCCAAGCGTATCGGCCCTTTCGCTGTGCCCAAGGCCATGTCCTCAACAGTCTCCGCGACCCTTGCGACACATTATAAAATTCAAGGCGTGAATTTTTCTATCACCTCAGCTTGTACAACATCATTGCACTGTATCGGCGCCGCGGTTGAGCAAATCCAATGGGGCAAACAAGATGTCATGTTTGCAGGCGGCGGCGAGGAGTTGGAGTGGTCTATGTCATCTCTGTTTGACGCCATGGGCGCGATGAGCAGCAAGTATAATGATACGCCGAAAACAGCCAGCCGGGCCTTTGATGAAAGCCGAGACGGTTTCGTTATCGCAGGCGGCGCGGGGATGCTTGTCCTTGAAGATTATGAGCACGCCAAAGCGCGCGGCGCAAAAATTTACGCCGAAGTCATTGGCTATGCAGCAACATCGGACGGCTATGATATGGTCGCACCGTCAGGCGAAGGGGCCGAGCGCGCCATGCGCCGTGCACTAGAAACAGCGGGCCTTGAAACCGTTGATTACATCAACCCGCATGCGACAAGCACACCCGTTGGCGACATTGCCGAAACCAATGCGATTGAGCGCGTTTTTGGCCTCGACGGTCCCTATGTTTCGGCGACGAAATGCCTAACAGGCCACAGCCTCGGCGCAGCAGGCGTTCAAGAAGCCATCTATACGCTTTTGATGATGGAGCGCGGATTTGTCGCGCCGTCGATTAACGTCTCGACCCGGGATCCAGAAATTCCGGCCATTAATATCGCAACAGAGGCCGTTGAGACAGAGATCAAGACAGCCATGTCCAATAGTTTCGGATTTGGCGGAACGAATGGAAGTGTGATTTTCGGCAAGGTTTAAGTCAGGCCTGATTTCCCGGGTGTTTCCCCTAGTTTTAGAGGGGCGGACATCCTATTTGTATAATCCTATTGCTAATCGCCTTTTGAGAGAGACCCATGGCTGACCAAAACTTCCCGACCGGAAACCTAATGGAAGGAAAGCGCGGCCTGATTATGGGCGTTGCAAATAAAAACTCGATTGCGTGGGCGATCGCGCGCCAGCTCGCCGCGCAAGGGGCGGAACTCGCTTTTACTTACCAAGGCGAAAAATTACTGCGCCGCGTTAAACCGCTGGCGGAAAGCGTGATGCCGAAAGGATCAAATGGATTACCGATCCTCTGTGATTGCGATGTCACAAATGACCAACAAATGGAAAGCACTTTTCATACCTTGAAAGAAGAATGGGGCAAAATCGATTTCCTCGTCCACGCCATTGCCTTTGCTGGCAAAGACCAGCTGGCCGGTTCTTTTATTGATAATACAACGCGCGACGGCTTTAAATCCGCGCTAGATATCTCCGCCTATAGTTTCGTCGATGCAGGCCGGCGCGCCAGCGAAATTATGAATGATGGCGGCGCGATGGTCACC
>CAZKHC010000201.1:0-3010 GCA_964552135.1 uncultured Algimonas sp.
CCACCTAGACACACCGACTCTTCACACAGCAAGCCACGTACGAATGCCTGTCCCGTTGTGAAGAGAACGAGTTAAATATGGGGCTAAATTTTGAAGTGAGGATTATGTTTTTTGAAACGGCGGTTTTATGAGGGTTTTTGACGGTTTAAATCGTTGAAGCCGCCGCACACCGGCCAATAGTTCAGCCAATGTGTTGCGGTTCTAATTTTTTCATTGCTCATGGTTTTTTGGTTTTCGATGGGCATTTCTCTTTTATATGCATATCTGTGTTTTTAGAGAGAGCAGGGACGTAAGAATTTTTAACTATTGAACATTGAAAATTTACAGAAGGAGCTTGTGCTGTTGCTAAACCACGTTAGTTGTAGCGAGTGGAATGCTTTTGGGTAAAAATCGAACATTGTTCCTCTCATAGATTGTAGAAAGCTCTGCCTTTAGACCCTCAGATAATATAGTTAGCATGCTAAAATTTACGAGGTAATCGTTGATTTGAGACTGCAGAGAACGAAGTAATAAGGCGTCAGATCAACTAAAGACTAATAAGGAATAGGAAAATTTGGCTATGGAAAAAATACTCGTCACAGGTGCGGCGGGATTTATAGGATTTCATTCTGCGACAAAATTACTTTTAGAGGGGCATGAAGTTTGGGGGATTGATAATCTCAACGACTATTATGATGTTCGGTTAAAACATGCGCGCATAGAGAGCTTAGAAAGTCATAAAAATTTTCATTTCAGACAAGTTGATATTAGTAACTTCGAGGCCTTGAATCAGGCTATAGGCACGACAAAAATCACACGAATTCTCCATTTAGCCGCGCAAGCTGGGGTGCGTTATAGTATCGAAAATCCTCGGGCCTATATAAACTCAAACGTTATGGGGCATCTTAATATCCTCGAGTATGCTCGCCACAGTGATAGTATGGAACACCTCACTTATGCCTCGTCAAGTTCAGTTTATGGAGACCGGGAAGGTGGCCCGTTTTCGGAAACCGATAGGGTTCGAAACCCAGTTTCGCTTTATGCGGCAACTAAACTTAGCGGTGAAATGCTAGCACAAAGTTACTATAACTTATACCGAATACCGCAAACAGGTTTAAGATTTTTTACAGTCTATGGGCCGTGGGGACGTCCTGATATGGCCTATTTTATTTTTACCAATAAAATATTTAATGATGAAGCGATCACATTATTTGCGCCCGAAGAAATGCGTCGTGATTTCACCTATATTGATGACATCGTAGACGTCATCCCAACTATACTGAAAACCCCACCTGAAGCAGGTCACGCTATATATAATTTGGGAAATTCCACACCCAATACGCTAATGCAGCTAGTAGATAGTGTTGAAACGGCTTGCGGTAAGCTTGCCAAGAAAATCATCAAAGGCAAACAAAAGGGCGATGTGAGCTCAACCTATGCAGATGTTTCCGCTGCTAAACAAGCTTTTGGATTTAACGCAAAAACGAATATTGAAGTTGGTATTCTCAAATTCGTAGACTGGTATAAAGCGTTTTATAAAGTTTAGTCTTTTTGCGTAACTTTGGACCTGATTTGAGGCCTGAGGTTCACATATAATCTTGCAACTCAAAAAATCGCAAGTGTGGCTACAACAAAACGAAAAAATTAGTGTAAGGCCACATCAGTCCCTGAATATGCGTTCATCAGTGCCAGAAACTCTGAAGCAGACTGGTACTCAAAATGGGGTTGAGGCAATTGCCACAGTTATTTAATTGATGAAACACAGAAACGCTAATTACTTGTTCAAAATTGACACGATGATTTTTGCGGCTCGTTCAGCTGGATTCCAGCTAGGATCCCCTAACGACCTAAGACATCCACTGGCTTGAATGTCTTGGTACTGTAAGTGATCATCGTCCGCTGTGCGAATTGCCGACATCACGTCCGAAACGTTGTGGCACACGGGGCCAAATGTCCAATGCATAAAATTAATATCATTTTGCCAATCGATATCTTTTTGTCCGATAAAAATACAAGGTTTGGGCTTTGACAAAAACTCATATACTTGGCTGCTTACATCGCCGAGATATATGTCAGCGGAACGTGTATAGGTCATGTCTGTTGAGCGCTCACTTCCCAAATCTACGTGAATGTTTGGATGGTCGCCGTATTTTTCAAGTTGTGCTCTTACGGCAGCTGACGCTTCTTTGAATAATCTTATATGCGGTGCAAAAATGAAATTAATGCCCTGTTCTTCGGCGAATTTCTCTAACAAGCTCATGCCATAATCTGGCCAAGATGAAAGCTCCTCACTGAAATGAGGACAGTATAATACAATAGGTCGCTCTGTATCGAAGAGCACAGGCAAATCAGGGTTTAATCGTTTGATGATTGTGGGCTTTATGTAACCTGTTATGTGGCAGTTTTCTTCTGTTACTAACTTCCGCCTTAATAGCCGAGTTTTTTCTTTTTCTCCTGGAACCAAAACATGATCAAAATGTCGTAACCGATCATCGCCCGGTTGCGCTCTATCCCCTGCGCCATGTTTTGTTCGAATAAAAACGGGGAGCTTTAGCGGGAGATATCGTAGAATTGTGGAAGTATGCTCTGCCACAATAATGGCATCTAAATTTTTCAACACAGATAGATTACTAAATAGGGCAGCTAGTTTCTTTGAGATCAGACGCAAGACACGGTTGGATTCAAGAATGCGGATATCTGGATTGAGCATTCCCAATTCACGCAAAATATTGTCACAAGAATCAAATTCCATCTGATTTTTTACGAAAACAATAACAGATGTATCTTTTAGCTTACAAAGTTCTGATGCAATTGGAACAAGGTGAAGGATATGGTGAATACCCCCAATCAACACTAAGCCGATTGTTTGCGTCGGACCTGAATTAATCGAGTAATTATTCATCTCTATTATCCGTCGTAATATTAATGGCGTTGATATTGGGCCTCGTTAAGATAGTCTCGGCTCATCTTTTGGTTGAGATTGTGGAGCCGCTGTCTGGTGTAGGAAGCTTCAATTTTCAATATTCTTCTT
>CAZKHC010000202.1:0-2985 GCA_964552135.1 uncultured Algimonas sp.
TTATCGTAACAGGCATTCGCCAGTCACTTGAAAACGCGCTTGTTGAGAAACGCGAAGCAGATAGTCTTGTTGAAGTCATTCTGGCCGAGGATATTGGTAAGCTACCGGACCAAAACCTCGCTGAAGTTCTGGAAAACATCACAGGTATCCAGATTACACGTACAGAGGGTGTTGGTACAGGCGTACAGATTCGTGGCTCTGGGCAGAACCTTATTCAATTTAACGGTGTTACCACTGTTGGCTCAGGAAATGGACGCGGCGGTATCAACTTTACGGATGTTAATCCAGCGATCATTGCCGGTCTTGAAGTCATCAAGGCACCTGAGGCCTATCATATTGAAGGTGCTGTTGGCGGTACGATTAACCTGAGAACAATTCGTCCGCTTGACCTGAACGGCACATTGGCGTCTGTTCGTGTACAGGGGGAAGATAGCAGTCTTACAGGTGGGATATCGCCGAGACTTTCAGCTGCGCTCGGTAACAAGTGGGAAAATGCGTCTGGACAAGAAATTGGCTTTGTCGTGAGTGGGAGTTATACCGAATCCGAGAACACAGCTTTCCGTCCGCGTCTTGACCGAGATAACTTTACCGATTGTACGGGCGCTAATCCTTCAGGCGCATGTCCGGCTGGTGTAAATGGATTTCTGGGGGTTCAGTTCTTGAACCAAGTTCAAAGAACCCAAGAGTTTGAAACCTTCAACATTGCAGGTTCTGTAGAAGCCAAACCAACCGACAATTTAAGACTCTTTGCGGATGTGATCTATAATGATCAGGAACGCCTTCTTTCAGGTTCGAGAGTGCAGGCATCTAATGTGAGCCGTCTTAACGGCTCTGGCGATCGAGCAGTCGTCCCTGGCAGCAATTTCAACAATTTGACTTTTGATACTGTGGACTTGGGGTCTGCTATAGGGGAAAACGGCATTCAAAACTTCGGAGATATTGCGATTGTTACATCGGGTACTTTCACGCCGCTTCAAGCTGATGCGCAAGTTAATGATGGCCGCGGGGCTCCATTCTTCCGGGTTGGTTCGGATGCGGGTTCGCGTCTCACTGATACAACAACCCTAAGACTTGGGGGTGAATGGGAGGCGACAGAGGCCTTAACGCTTAATGCTGAGTTTGCGAGATCAAGCTCTTTCACAGTGAATCCAAATTTATCTATTAATCTTAATTTCATCAATCCGAATTCATTCATTGCCCCAAGCGGTAGTGGTCTGAGAGATGAAAATGGTACTCCAATTATATTTGATCTCAGCGACAATCGCTTCGGATTCGACGTTAATTTTGCAGATCCATTCGCGCCGTCAGAAGCGGACCTCTTAAATCCAAATAACTATGTATTTGATGGTAATCCGACTTTCAGCGCGGACATCCGGGAAAATGTTGATCGGGCTTGGCGTTTTGATGGGAGCTATGATGTCTCCGAAACAGGTCTGTCTAATTTCATTAGCTCTGTCGATTTTGGTGTTCGCTTTGGTGAGCGTTCAAGCATCAGAGACGACCGGGATGCGGCCCGAAGTGGTAGTAGTATGCTTGCAGGTAGCTTGAATGCAGGCGGGATTGCCCAGCTTCTGAGTGAGATTCCTGATAATTTCGCCTCTGGGACTGGAAACAGTTTGGCTGTTGATGGTGTATTGCAGGTGGATCCGAATCTAACGCGGGACGCCATAGCAACAGTCAACACGGTTAATGCGGCGGCAGCAGCCCAAGGCCTTAATCCGATATTCGGAACAGTATTAAATTCGGATGATGGAGCTTTCTTTGATATCACAGAGGATACGACCGCCATTTACGGTCAAGTGAATTTTGACTTTGGACGAGTTCGAGGTAATCTGGGTCTTCGCTATATCGATACAGACCTTACATCGACAGCTAATCAATTCACTGATGGCGTTGCAACTTTGGTTACGCTCGAAAATGGCTATGATCACTATTTGCCGCGCTTTAACGTCGCTTTTGATGTGACTGAGGATATTATTCTTCGCGGGTCTTATTCTGAAGATATTCGTCGTCCTGCCTTTACTTCCATCACGTCTGGAAGAACCTTCCCTGATTTTGGAGGTGTTAATAGTAGCTCTAACGGTGGCAATCCATTCTTAGTGCCGGAGGAGGTTGCAAACTTTGATGCCTCCATCGATTGGTATTTTGCACCTGAAGCGGTACTAAGTGTCGGGGTCTTCCGTAAAGAGCGTGATGGCCTTATTGGTGATACTGTAGATTTCCCCGATGAGACTGGTGGGCTTCGCGATGTTACTGGTCCTGACTGTGAAGGCGGCGGTATTTTCTCTCCGGGAACAGAGGCCGGTATTTTCGGTAATGGCGAAGTAGGTGTTTGCGTTGCAAACGCGACTCGATTGAATTCTGATGGTATAACCACGCAGGAAGGTGTTGAGGTGGCGCTTCAATATAACTTTGGGGATTGGGAAGATAGACTCGGCAGTTTTGGCTGGGCGTCCGGTTTTGGTCTAATTGCCAACTATACATATCAAAATGAAGACAATAATTCTGGATTTGAGAGCGTGGGTGGGAATCGGAATAATGTCGCTTTTGCGGCTCAAGGTTTTCCTAATGCAACGCGCGAGGCGGTTACCTTATTGGATTTGTCCAATCACGCCTATAACTTGACTGGCTATTATGAGAAGTATGGCCTATCCGCTAGACTGCGTTATACATGGCGCGATGCTTTCGCGACTGATGATTTGCCAGGCACGGGTAACACCTTCACCCCGTTTGGGTTTAGAGGTGTGCAAGAGTCTCGAGGTCAACTTAATGGTAGCATAGCCTATGAGGTTATTGATGGCCTGACACTCCAAGTCGAAGGGATTAATCTAACCGAGTCGAGTTCAGATGTTTTCTGTTTAAGTGATGGTGGCCTCTTGTGTTACCAAGGTATCACAGACCGTCGTATTGTCTTCGGTGGCAGCTATACATTCTAGGGACGTATTAAAATAAAATCGAAAAAAGGGGCGTTGATATCAATGCCCC
>CAZKHC010000203.1:0-2957 GCA_964552135.1 uncultured Algimonas sp.
GCGTTCGCGACAACCGCCTTAACCTCGCTCGCGCAATCACTACAATCAACGTTCACAAATAGAATGGTTGGTTTTGTCACAACTTCTGAAAGTGACTCCGACAATTCGTCGGCCATAATTTCTCGAGCGGCGGAGTACATGGCAATCGCTGATTTACGCTCTGCCTGTGCTTTGGGGTTATTGGATGTCAAATACATCTTCGCAAAACGACGTCGCTCATTTTCAGTCTTGGCCGAGTACATCATCATTTCCATTGGTGAGAGATGCCCCCACCATTTGCCTTCAATTGAGTTCAAACGTTTCTCGTATTCGCCCAATTCCTTTTTTGTAAAACCAAAACTTACTAACTGTGCATCGGTGTATTCAATACGATGAATGCTGAGCGAAGATGATGTGCGGGCCGTTTGCGCAGAGGCGTTACCCATCAAGTGAAACAGAGGCACTAGAGTGCAAACTACTTGAGTAAGAAGTAACTTCATAAAATCACGGGCTTCACTACTTTGACCAACGCTTGTAAGCCGGGTATCAGAGGGTCATATGGCATGATGATTATTCGCTCATGTTGAATACCCATGCTAATCAGTTGATCCCTAACCGTAGTCGCTCTCTCTAAACCAAGCGCTTCTGATCGTTTGCCTATTGTCCCCGCCGCACCATAGATATGGAACTGCGTATTCGTTGACGCAAACTCATTAATACTCGCAAGGCTTTTAGCGTTTCCATGGTCTGGAAGCTCAGCCTTACGCGATTCAAACGCGATACTAATTTGATCTTCGATATCGAATTGAGTCACCGCAACAGCTTGAATGGCTTTCGAGCTCGATTCGCAATCAACTAATGGTGCTTTCAACGATACTTGTTGAATAGGCAGTGTTTCGCCAAGGTCATTCCATGCGACCGTAGTGACATCGCATGGGTCACTCAAATCTTTGTAGTAAATGAGAGCGCCTTCAAACTGAAAAGTTTGTAAGGTGGGATAAACAGATCCCGGATCACTAGAACGATCTTGGTTCAATGCGTTCAGAAAGACACAGCCTGACAGACTCATAAAGGAAATGACTAAAAGAAGGCTAGTTAATATTTTCATCACTGCCCCCTGTTAGCAACTCCGTCTGTGCTTTCATGCCATCGCTCATTGCGTTGGATTGAGCAAACTGCAACGCCCATAGTGCTAATGACACAGTCATGCTGGTGGTAACCCACAATGCGGTCCACATTCCCAGAACGAGTTTAGATTGAACATGCTTATTACTGTTTAAATTCATACACAGCCTCAAATGCAACTAAACGGTTTATAGGATCGACAACAGGCACATACCCTATGCCAGCCACGATAGAGAGCATTTCTAAGATAGTTAGGTTTACTAAATCACGGTTAGAGAGAGCTAGGTGCTTGCGCATGAGCGCTTTATCTTGTGGCGTACGAACCGAGTCACTAGCTTGTGAGTAACCGGTGCTCATAAGTAAGAAATCAACGGCCTCGCGATTTGTCATAATCGTTGAAGGGATATTGGAAGTTCTTACTTCTATCAAAGGGAACCGCTGAGCTTTTGATGCTTGTGTTTCAGCAATCGTATAGCGACCAATCGACCGCTCAGCAGAAAATGCGCTTACACTAAAGACCAATAAGAAACTTACTAATAATCTGAACATGTTATTTTCTCCTCTCATATCATTGAGTCTATAAACCAAAAATCTTGAACACCATCGAAAGGTGTTACCTATTTTTTTGACCACCTTTTCGAAATTGTAGAAAACCAAAAAAAGGCCGCACACGATAATTTGTGTGGGCCTTCTTATTGGTAGATGCCTATGGACTAATGTTGTTGTGCTGAATCAGGACCTTGATTTTGGTTCTGATTAACATTGTTATCCTTGGCGGGTTGATTGCCATCTGGTAGCGCTTCACCAGTTGCCTTTTCAAACACTCTCATATCAAGAATAGTGTTGATTCGGAAACGAGCCACACCAACTGGTTCAGTAGCGCCTTTTGGAATAAAGGCACTAACCCCTTCAAAGCGAGGGGTCTTGGCTGTTACGCCGACTGAACGCTTTTGCAGAGGGTCACCAGAATTGATGGCAGCAATCATAGGTTTTAAAACGGTTAAAGCACGTTCTGACAAAGTACCTTCGATGGAAATGTAGTTGCTTCCATCTTTCTTGCCCGACTTGATATTGCCGTTGTAAAACCACGTAATGGCACCCGTTGCTTTATCTACATACTCAGTGATTTTGTAGATATAAATAATCGGGTTACCCGACAGATAGTGATTAATATAATCGTTACCTGTGCTTTGATTCGCTGCGCCGTTAGGGTTAGCGGGAGTATCATTTGTTGGTGCTGCATTTTGATTTTGAAAAGTCATGGTAGGAAATCTCCAGTTAGTATTTAAGGAAAAGAAAAAATAAAAACTGCGCCTACGCACAAATGATAACTATGTATCCAACAGACAGTATCATTTGCCCATTGGACACAATTTTCGGGGAAATCTGGCTTCGGTGCTTTCAGCCAGTAGTGCACCTTGAAAATTGGTCCTGCGAAGATCGAACATTTCTATGAAAATTGTTCGACCTTGAAATTCTTTAAATGAGTCTCCTCATTCTTATCGCACTGAATTGTGCTTTATAATAAATCCGATCCTTCGGTAAGCGGTCTGAGTTGCCTCAATTGGTTGTGATACTCCTGTATCTGGCATTTAGTTTTACGCTCGTTTATAGGCCTTGTCAAAATTATATTTTTTGCTAATAACTAAGCATAATTAGTGCTAACTAATATAATCACACTCGCGGGAGATGAGCCATGCCAGACCACTCCAGCGAGGTGATACGCTTCTTAAACTAATAGGTAATGTCTGAATAAAAGCTGCAACTACTAAAAAACTAGTTATACATTAACTCTCAAGTTCCCGACCAACCCACAGGTAGTAGACCGTAGGAATCACGATTAAACTAAGCAT
>CAZKHC010000204.1:0-1525 GCA_964552135.1 uncultured Algimonas sp.
TTGCCGGAATTGTTGGCTTTGCAATCCACAATTGGCGGATGACACTTGGCATTATGATTTTTGCAGTCTTAGGCGGTTTTTATGCCATGACGCGCCTCCCTATGGATGCCGAGCCTGACATTCCTATTCCTTTTATCAATGTTCAAGTCGTTTTACCGGGGATTTCTCCTGAAGATGGGGAACGCCTGCTCATCCGGCCCTTAGAGACAGAGCTAAAGGCCGTAAACGGGCTCAAACAAATTGACGGCATTGCCGCAACAAATGTCGCCTATGTCACACTTGAATTTGAACCCTCCACCGACCTTGATTTGGCGATGCAAGATGTCTTGGAAAAGGTCGATCGCGCCCGTGCAGAGTTTCCGCAAGACGCCCAAGAACCCATCGTCGAAGAAGTGAGTACGGCGAAGCTTCCCATTATAACAGTCAATCTCTGGGGCGATGCCCCCGAACGGGAATTGCAGCGCCGCGCCAAAGACTTACAGCGCCGACTCGAAGGCCTACCCTCAGTCTTGGAAGCTAAAATATCAGGTGAACGTACGGATGTGCTTGAAGCGGTTTTGGACCCGGCGCGCATCGAAAGCCTCGGGATTACATTTGACGAAATTCAGCGCGCTATCGCGGGTAATAATGCCCTCGTTCCAGCCGGAACATTAGAAACAGGTTCAGGTAAATATAACATAAAATTACCAGGCCTTATCACACGCCCCGAAGATATGAACGAGTTGGTCCTGCGAAGAAACGCAAATGGCGGAATTGTTAAACTGGGCGATATAGCCGAGGTGCGCCGAGGATATAGAGATATTCAATCCCATGCACAATTTAATGGCCGAACATCTGTATCGCTTGAGATATCTAAGCGCCAAGGCGAAAATATTCTAGACACAACACAGCTCGTTCAAGAATTTGTAGATGAATTCATTGCAAGACCTGATTGGCCGCGAACCATCAATGTATCCTATTCTCAATCTCGATCCACCTATATCAATGAAATGATGAGTGAGCTGTTTAGCTCCATCGTCAATGCCGTTGTTCTCGTCTTTATTGTCTGTATTGCCGCCCTAGGTTGGCGATCAGCTATTTTTGTGGGTTGGGCTATCCCGGCCTCTTTCCTCATCGCCTTTTTCCTCTTTTTCGTTCAAAGCGAAACTATCAATATGATGATCCTTTTTGGACTCATTCTTTCTGTCGGAGTTCTCGTCGATAGCGCCATTGTGATTGTCGAATATGCCGACCGTAAAATGGAAGAAGGACTGCCGCGACTCGAAGCCTTTAAACTGGCCGGTGAACGTATGTTTTGGCCAGTGATTTCTTCAACGGCGACAACCTTAGCAGCCTTTATTCCGCTCTTGTTTTGGGATTCCATCACTGGAAAATTCATGGCCTATTTCCCGCGAACCATGATTTATGTTCTATCAGCCTCGACCCTAATGGCCCTTATTTTTCTTCCAACGCTCGGATCAAAAATTGGGTTCAGGCCCAAGAGAAATCCAAACTCTAATGCCGCACTTTTAGCTGGTGATGGAGA
>CAZKHC010000204.1:1625-2956 GCA_964552135.1 uncultured Algimonas sp.
CCAGATCAGATGTTAGAGATTGGGAAAGAAATCGAAACCCGCATTCAAGACGTCGAAGGTATTCAGTCTGTTTATACAACTGCGGGCGGCACAAACAGTGGATTTAATTTTGACGGTTTGTCCGATATTCCCGCAGATACAGTTGTGCAGGTCTATACCGAACTTCAACGCTTTGCTGACCGACGCGGTGTTTTAGAAATTATTGAGGAGTTAGAAGAAGTTACGATAGGCATTCCTGGTGTCATCACAGAAATAACCTATACAGAACAAGGGCCACCGCTGGATAAGGATGTCGAAATTCAAATCTCCAGTGAAGACAAGAACATCCTTCGCGAGATCACGTTGCAAATCCGTGCCAAGATGGAAACCATCGAAGGTATGATTGACATTGAAGACACGCTTCCCCTGCCCGGTGTTGATTTTGAATTTATCATAGATCGCGCCGAAGCAGGTCGATTAGGATTAGACGTCGGGCGTATTGGCGCCGCTTTATCCTTTGTCACCGAAGGCACATTAGTTGGGCAATATCGACCGCTGGACGCAGAAGAAGAAGTCGATATTCGCCTCAGATATCCCGCTGACACTCGCGATCTCGCTGAACTTGACAGCCTTCGCATCCAAACACCACAAGGCGCTGTCCCTTTATCGTCGGTTCTAACGCGCGTTCCGGTTATGCGTCAGGATAAAATCGAACGACGCGATCTCTCGCCCTTTTTTGTTGTGAAGGGAAATACGGCCAAAGATTATGCGACAAATATTCAAACTCAAGAGCTACAAAATTGGCTCGAAACAGAAGCAAACCTACCCTCCAACGTGACCTATAAATTCTTGGGTCAAGCTGAAGAAAATGCAGCTGCAGGACGTTTCGCACAAGGCGCTATGCTCGCTATTTTATTCATGATGAGTGTAATTCTACTGCTGCAATTCAACAGTATCTACCATGTCTTTCTAACGCTTTTCGCCGTCATTCTCTCAGTTTTTGGCGTGATTTTAGGCCTTGCGCTTTATCCTTATGTTTCCATGATTTTGACGCTGACAGGCGTTATCGCTTTGGCGGGGATTGTCGTAAATAATAATATCGTCCTTATCGACACCTATCAGCGATTGCTTCTGAAGGGTTATGGCTCCGTTGATGCCGCCATTCGGACGGCCGCGCAGCGCTTACGGCCTGTTTTCCTCACAACACTTACAACAGTTGTCGGTTTGATGCCCTTAATTCTGGGTTGGCAAGCAAATATTTTCACAGGCGTATTTTCGACAGGAGGCTCCAGTACATCTGAAATTTGGGCTCCGATTTCTTATGTATTAGCTTGCGGCCTTGGCTTTGCGAC
>CAZKHC010000205.1:0-2952 GCA_964552135.1 uncultured Algimonas sp.
CGACCTAGGTCTAGTAACAATTAGATAATTGTTAGATATTTCACATAAAAATACGCACTATTTGCTGTATTTTGTCTGGGTTTTGGCTGTCGGTATTTTTGCCTGCGCCAAGCGTACTGTACGCGGCTACCGGCCCTGTGCGCCCTTGCTGGCGTGGGTCGGTACGGCTACCTTGACAGCCAATGAGAAACCCGGGCCCCATAAGGGGGCCGCCTGGTTCTTCAGGTGATGGGGGGGCTCCTCGAAAGGGTGCCAGCCGCCCTGGTATTGAATTTAGCTAAGACGCGCGCTCGTGCGCGGTTAAGGGGCCCCCCGCTCAGCGTGGGGGTCTACGCGTGGCTTTCGAAGCCAGAGGCGTGTGAGTGTGGCAGATCGGTCTGCCCACTTCGGAGCCGTTACAATGGCTCCGCGCGCTTGCGTTGACTTGCCTCGATAGGCATAGCGTTGCGTGCGCGCGTGGGTGGCGCCATCAGGGCGCCCCCAGTTAGGTACTCTCGCGACTTTGCGCGTGCGTGCGGACGCGAACGGTCGTGTCGAGCATCGATGCTCGACACCCGTTGAGGCTCGGGCAGATCGGTCTGCCAGCCATGCGAGCGTTACGGACCCACACTGCGAAAGTGTTGCGGAGCCACGAGCGGCATCGCGCAGCGGTCTCTGCGTGTGGGTGGCGCCATCAGGGCGCCCCCGTAACGACTCTTCGCGAGCGATGCGCGCGGCGATCCGCGGCGAACGTCAGTGTCGAGCGTCGATGCTCGACACTGATTGGAGTGGAGGCAGATCGGTCTGCCCCCTCATTGTCGTTACGCGTTTGCATTGCGCTGCCCCCGATGGGGCAAGTGCATATTGCGGGGGAGTGTTGCGCCATCAGGGCGCACCTCCATCTAGTCTTCGCGACTACTTAAGCGCGTTCGCGACTTGCGGGTACTTGTCCGTGCCCCTGTTGGGCACGACCTACCACGACCTTCCATGCCTTTCGTTGGCGGAAGACGCGGGCTCTCCATGATGGAGGGTTCGCTCGTCGATGCGGATCGAGCGCACGCGAGGATCCCGGCGCCACACTTCCGTGGCAGCCGGGTATCGTCATCGACTGCTAGTAGTCATGATGAACTTCTGCCTTTCGTTGGCAAGTTATAGTCACCGGGCGAACCGTGTGTACTAGTGCCGCACTCTGTAGTGCTGGCCAGTGGGTCATTGTCGTGACGCCCCTGCCTTTCGTTGGCGGGCGAAGTACCGGGAGACTAATTCCTCAGGCACATTTCGCCGAGGCTCCCAGGTACGTTCACGATAGTCAACCCACTTGACGTCGAACTCCAGCGAACCATCGTCAGCCACACGGTGGGCGACGAGGCGGTCGACAACATACGTCTGACCTTCGCGGTTCTTCTCGACGTCAAGGGGCGTCGCCGCGAACGGTTCCGGCGGCGGGACGTTGTCGGGGGGAGGAGCGTACGACACGCGGTCACTGTTGACGCGTTCGACCTCTTCCCCCCTTTGAATCACGAACGTTCTTTTATCGTTCTTCAGCACTCGGAACGGTCCGAGTGCGTGATTCCCGAGCTTAGTGCCCTTCGTCGTCCCATCGGTGGGATCGACATAAACATACTCGCCAATGCGGATGTTACGATTCGCGCGCCTTATGCGCGAATCGAAGTTACGTTTGTAACGTTTTTGAGTCTTCAGCAGTCTATCGTACGCTGTGTTCATCGCCGCATCTAGCTTGCGCATGAACTTGTCGCGCCGCGCCCTCGTCGGCTTCTCGTGCAATGACACAGAACGATGCAACGAGAAGGGAGGGGGCGGCCGACTCAACACCAGGTCGAATGGTGTCGTGCCCGTCGATGAGTGGACGTGGCAGTTATAGGCATACGTTAATGCCGTAACATACTGGTCCCAATCATCTTGTTGCTCGCAAACGTAATTGCGTAGCATAGCGAGTATAGTTCTATTATACCGCTCCACCTGCCCATTAGTCTGGGGGTGGTACGTCGATGTAAAGACGTTAGTTACTCCCAGAAGCTTACAAACGCTCTGGAAGAACTTTGAGGCAAACTGTTTGCCATTGTCGGATATGAGGCTCTTAGGTGGCCCATATTTGAACACCCAGCTTTCTGTAAAAGCTCGGGCGACATGATACGCATCTATGCGTTTCAGCGCAGCTATCTGCGTCAATTTGGTGAACCGGTCGGTGGTCACCAGGAGGAACCTGTTCCCCGACTTCGTCTTGGTCAATGGACCAAGGATGTCTATACATAGGTCCTTCAACGGCTCTGTTGCCGGAAATAGTTTCAGCGGGTTCGTCCGCTTTCGCAGCTTGACGCGATTCATTGCACACGTTTTGCAATTGCGCACTGTCGCATAGATATCGGCCGCCATATGCGGCCAGTAGTACGTGCGTCGAACGCCGTAGTACATCCTCGTCTGGCCGGGGTGGCCAGCGAGGATGTTGTTATGCATCATGTGCAGGATGCGTGGTCGCAACGATTGCGGTGCCACTATCTGCACAGCGTCCCCACCGTTGGGGACGCGTCTTCGTAGGATGCCATCGGGGCCCTCGAAGAAAGCGGAGTCTAACTTCCGAGATTGTCTTGCCAGCACAGTCTGGCAGAAATCATCGTGACGTTGCGCATCTAGCAGCTCGTCACGAGTTAGGGGGAGCTGAACGTCAGCCTCCCGCGGCTTGGTGCCGTCGTCTTGATAGACATTAATGACGTCGAAGAGGTCGAGCTCTTCGTCGAGCACGTCGTCAAGTGCGTCGTCGTCATTCTCCACGTCGGGGACATCGTTGTCCCCTGACGTGGGTTCTTCGGCATCATTGCCTTCGGGCTCTGGGGTTCTAACCTCAGGGTCTGCCGAGCCCGCTCGTGGGCCGGCGTTTTCCGCAGCAGGCGGCGACACTATTGTCGCCTGCGCTGCTTGCGCTGCCTGTCCTCGTGTTGTGACGAGGACGGCATC
>CAZKHC010000206.1:0-2932 GCA_964552135.1 uncultured Algimonas sp.
GGCTGGAAAGAATATGAGATGGAGGTTGTCCGCGACAAAGCGGATAATTGCATCATCATTTGCGCGATTGAGAACATCGACCCGATGGGTGTGCATACAGGCGACTCTATCACGGTGGCCCCGGCGCTGACGCTAACGGATAAAGAATACCAAATCATGCGCGATGCCTCGATTGCGGTTTTGCGTGAAATAGGTGTCGAAACCGGCGGATCAAATGTTCAATTTGGCGTGAATCCGAAAGATGGCCGTATGGTTGTTATTGAAATGAACCCGCGCGTGTCCCGCTCATCGGCTTTGGCGTCAAAAGCGACAGGTTTTCCAATCGCAAAAATCGCGGCTAAGCTGGCTGTCGGCTATACGCTCGATGAGCTAGATAATGATATTACAGGCGCAACGCCTGCCGCCTTTGAGCCGACGATTGACTATGTCGTGACAAAAATTCCGCGTTTCGCCTTTGAGAAATTCCCTGGAAGTGAGCCTGTCCTAACGACCGCCATGCGTTCTGTTGGCGAAGCCATGGCGATTGGCCGGACATTTGCCGAGTCTTTGCAAAAGGCGCTCCGATCCTTGGAAACGGATTTGGTTGGGCTCGATCCGATTGATCTGGGCGCCACTGACGCCAGCGAAATTAAATCCGCGTTGAAATCGCGTCTTTCAATCCAAGCCCCTGACCGTATTCTTGTGATTGCACAAGCATTTCGTGAGGGCTTCACGGTTGAGAAAGTTCAGCAATATACGAAATTCGACCCTTGGTTCCTGCGCCAAATTGAGGCTTTGATTAAGGCTGAAAACTGGTTGTCGGAAAATGGCTTACCGAAGACACCCGAAGACTGGCGCGCGATCAAGGCCGAGGGTTTTTCTGACGTGCGGATTGGGCAGCTTACGGGCAAGTCTGAACGTGATGTCCGCCAGGCCCGCCACGAGGCAAAGGTGCGCCCGGTTTATAAACGGGTTGATACATGCGCTGCGGAGTTTGCCGCAAAAACACCTTATATGTATTCGACTTACGAAAATCCGAGTTTTGACGGTACTGTGCAAAATGAAGCACGTGTTTCGGACCGGAAAAAAGTGGTTATTCTCGGCGGTGGTCCGAACCGTATCGGCCAAGGTATTGAGTTTGATTATTGCTGCTGCCATGCCGCCTACGCCATGGCGGAACTTAATATTGAATCCATCATGGTCAATTGTAATCCGGAAACCGTTTCGACGGATTATGACACATCAGACCGTCTGTATTTTGAACCCCTGACCGAAGAGGACGTGCTAGAGCTTATTCAAGGCGAGATGGTTTCAGGTGAGCTACTCGGGGTAATCGTTCAATTTGGCGGGCAAACGCCGCTCAAACTTGCGGAAGCTCTAGAAGGTAATGGCATTCCTTTGCTTGGCACAAAGCGCGATGCGCTGGACCGCGCCGAAGACCGGGAGCGTTTCAAAGATCTTGTTGATATGCTTGGTCTCAAACAGCCTAACAATGCGATTGCGCGCAATGCTAAAGAGGCCAAAGAAGCTGCCGCTATTGTGGGTTATCCGCTCGTTTTACGGCCGTCCAATGTACTCGGCGGGCGCGGTATGGAAATCGTGGATTCCGACGCAGAACTAAATCGCTATATAACCGAGGCTGTTAAAGTTTCCGGTAAATCGCCGCTTTTGATTGATCAATACTTGCGTGATGCCGTTGAAGTTGATGTCGATGTTATTTGCGACGGTGAACAAGTCTTTGTTGCTGGCATTATGGAACATATCGAAGAAGCAGGCGTGCATTCTGGAGATAGTGCGTGTTCACTTCCGCCTTATACGCTGTCGGATGGTATTGTTGAAGAGTTGGGCCGTCAGGCTGAAGCCCTCGCGTTAGAGCTGGGAGTCATCGGTTTGATGAACACGCAATTCGCGGTCAAGGACGGCGTTGTTTATCTTATTGAGGTCAACCCGCGTGCCTCTCGTACGGTGCCATTTGTTGCCAAAGCCATTGGTCTGCCCGTCGCGAATATCGCCGCTAAAGTTATGGCGGGCGTGAAGCTCTCCGAATTTGATCTGAACCTGCGTCCGCAAAAATACATCGCCGTCAAAGAGGCCGTCTTTCCTTTCGCGCGTTTCCCGGGCGTCGATACAGTGCTCGGCCCAGAAATGCGCTCAACGGGCGAAGTTATGGGCCTTGCGGATAATTTCGGTATGGCCTTCGCCAAGAGCCAGCTTGGCGGTGGAGTGACTTTGCCGCGCAACGGGAAGGCGTTTATTTCCGTCCGCGAAGATCACAAGGCGGGCATGGTCGATATGGCCAAAGACCTCATTGCGCTTGGTTTTTCGATTGTGGCGACGGGCGGCACGACGAAACATCTCAGAGAGAACGGCGTCGAGGTTGAATATGTCCGCAAGGTTCATGAAGGCCGGCCGCATATTGTCGATATGATGAAAAACAAAGAAATAGCGCTGGTATTCAACACCACTAGCGGTAAGCAGAGCCTCAAGGATAGTTTTTCGCTTCGCCGTACGGCGTTGACGCAAAAAATTCCATATTTCACAACCGCAGCCGCGGCCCGCGCGACAGTGGAATCGATAAAGGCGTTAGACCAAGGCGATTATGAAGTAGAGAGCCTGCAGAGCATCGCGGCGGGGTGAAGGGCTATTTTACAATCCCAAAATTAGGTAGCGGGTCAGTTTGAATTTTCGGCTTTATAAGCTGCTTTGAGAATGCGCCACGCAATATCCTTAAACTCACTTTCACCGATTGAATCCATGTCACGGTAATCCTTGGGCAGACTTTCTGGCCACCAACGATGAAAATGTCCGTGCGAATATAATTCCGTTGCTGCGGTGTGGATTGCTTTTTCAGACGGCTCTTTAGGCAAACTCATTATTTCACTCGCTTCTTGTATGGTCCGCGCACTTTCGAAACCTTGGCTTCTTCTGCTTTTATCATAGCAACAACGTCCGT
>CAZKHC010000207.1:0-2931 GCA_964552135.1 uncultured Algimonas sp.
TCAACGGCACCCACCATTCTTCGACGCCCCGACGCAGAAGCGAAGGGAAAGAAAGCGGTTGCCTTCAACGCTGGTTCTCAACCAGCGGCCGCGCCAGTCGTATCTTATCTCGGGGTTGACCCTACAGCTAACCCTGAGACGTCATCCTCAGACTCGTCGTCCCAGTCGGGAAACGAGTAGCGGGGAGTGAGGTGCCGCACTCCCTACGGGTGGTGGAACACTTGGGCATGACCCTTAACGTGTGTCCTTCTTCACCTCCCTCTGAGGGGACTTGCCGGGACGAAGGAGCGGTTTGCATGACCTCTGCCGTTCTGAGTCCACGGCCTACCCAGGCACCGAAGTCTTCAACTCCGGAAACGGAGAAGGAGCCTGTCAAGCCAAGACCCATCTGCTTCCTCAAGGAAGAGCACTACGTTGTGCTGGGGTCCATCGGCACAGACCGACGATCCTTGAAGCCAGTCCGCATCGTGGCGGATACGGGATCTGGTCCCTCGGTCATACGTGCTGACGCACTACCTCCGCAATGGAAGAATCTTGTAGAAGCTAACGGGGATGACCCTGGCTTGGCGGACGCGAACGGGAACCCATTAAGGGTGACCGAACGTGTCCGGTTACTGGTTAGGTTGGGCAATAAACGTTTTACCGTCTTGTTTTATGTTGCGCCCAACCTTGCCGTTCCGGTCATCATCGGGACTGGAGTGATGAATCGCCACTTCAAGACGATACACTGCCAGTCCCAGCGCATCGACCTCATTCGCGGAGGATCGATCGCGATACTCTCCGCCCATAACCAACGGGTGGATAAAGATGAGCTTCCAACCGGTGAAGGCGATGAAGAGGGAACTCCCGATAAGCCTCAAGGGGCGAACAAGGGGGTCAGGCCCGCCGACATAGCTGCTCATACCATCAGGCTGGCGAAGGGGATCACAATCCCTGCCATGTCACAAATGACGGTAGCGGTGACGTCACCCGGGGGCGGACTTTCGTACTTGGAGCCGAAAGGCGTCCTTTACGATCGACACCAAATTCGCATGACGAATGGCCTCGCGGAGATTCTCCCTAACCGGCCCTTCAGGGTCATCATCGCTAACTTCGCTGAGAAGAAGCGGTCGTTGCCAAAGGGGACAGTGCTTGGGTACGCCCAGCGCGCCCCACTGGCTGTCATCGTGCCCTTCCCCGATGAGGAAAACGTTGACGACGACGGTTACTCAACGTCTTCGGATCAGATCCTAGAGGCTGCAAAGCCACAGGTTAACACCTCCCCGCGAGGGGTGCAGTGTTTTAACTCCGAAGTGAACCTCATCGCTCCGGGCGCTGGCACAATTTTGCCGAACAGCGACGAAGAAGGGGAAGACCCGTCGTCGCTAACCACCACGGAGCCTAACGGCGTGAACGGGACGTCCACGCTTGAGGAGGGGGCCCCGAGCCCCGCTTTTTCGCGGGACGGTTTTGATGGGACACCCACATCTTCGGCGTCGACGCCACAACATCCGCCCGGGTCCGAAGAGAAGACTCCTGATTGGCGAAGAGCCATAGACTTGGAGCACTTGGACGATCCGGGACTGCAAAGGAGAGTGGTCGAGATGCTGGAAGAGCACGCGACGATGTGGGACGGGTCCCTGGGCGACATTCGGATTACCGAACATCGCATCGACATCCAACCGGGAAGTCAGCCTACAAGGCAAGCACCGTACCGGATGGGTCCACTCCGGCGCCAGTTGGCAACGGAAGAGATCACGCGGATGTTGAAGAAGGGGATCATCGAACCCGCCACGAGCGAGTGGGCAAGCCCAATCGTCTTGGTCCCGAAGAAGGACGGACAGCTGAGGTTCTGTGTGGACTATCGTCGTCTTAACGACATAACGGTGTCCGATACATACCCGCTGCCCCGTATGGATGACTGCATCGACTCCTTGGGGGATGCCAATGTCTTCAGCACGCTGGATTGTAACAGCGGCTATTGGCAAATCCCCGTTGCCGAGCAGGATCGGGACAAGACGACCTTCACGTCCCACATGGGGACTTATCGGTTTAACCGATTGCCTTTCGGCTTGAAGAACGCGCCGGCGACCTTCCAGCGAGCTTTGGATATGATCCTTGCAGGAGTCCGTTGGCAGTCGTGCCTCATCTACCTGGACGACGTGATCGTCTTTTCCCGCACGCGGGAGGAGCACCTTCAACATCTTGACATGGTCCTGGGCCTCCTGCGTGAGGCAGGAGTAACCCTCAAGTTGGCTAAGTGCCACTTCTTCAAAGACCGTGTCGACTATTTGGGGCATGTCGTCCTCCCGGGGAAGTTGGCAGTAGCACAGGAGTCAACCAAGGCTATAGCCGAGGCCACGTTCCCCGAGACTCCAACGCAGATGCGCTCGTTCTTGGGCAGTTGCAACGTCTATAGGCGATTTGCCAAAGACTTCGCGCACATTGCCCGGCCCCTTAACGAGATGTTGACGAAGGAGCGACTCCCAAACTTCGGGGAGCAGCCGCCGACGGCGAAGGAGAAGGAAGCGTTTGAAGCCTTAAAGGCGATCTTGGTCAACCCACCTGTACTCGCGTTGCCGCGAGTAGGGAAGGACTACATCGTTGACACGGACGCTTCCGCGTACCAAGTAGGATGCTGCCTGCTACAGGAGCAAGACGACGAGACTTGGCACCCCGTAGGGTATTGGTCGCGGGCGCTCAACAAGGCAGAACGAGGCTATTCGCCGACGGAACGTGAGTGCCTTGCCGTGGTATGGGCCGTGACGACTTTGAGGCCCTACCTGGAGCGGACTAAGTTCGTGGTCCGCTCCGACCACGGCGCTCTCCGCTGGTTGATGAATGCGACCGACCTGTCGGGACGCCTTGTACGTTGGCGATTACGCCTGTCGGAGTTCGACTACTCCATCGTCTACCGCCCGGGGCGGGTGCACCAGGTGCCAGACGCCTTGT
>CAZKHC010000208.1:0-2917 GCA_964552135.1 uncultured Algimonas sp.
CGGAACGGGAACCCAAGCGCGGCCAGTAATGCCTTGGCTTCTTCATCGGTTTTGGCGCTGGTTTGCACCACGATATCCATACCGCGTACTTGGTCGACTTTATCATAGTCGATTTCAGGAAAGACGATATGCTCTTTTAGGCCCATGGCATAATTGCCATTGCCGTCAAAACTCTTGGCGTTCAAACCCCGGAAGTCACGAACACGCGGCAAAGCAATGTTCACAAGACGATCCATGAATTCAAACATACGGTCGCGGCGCAAAGTGACTTTCGCACCAATCACCATCCCGTCGCGAAGCTTAAAGCCCGCGATAGATTTTTTGGCGACGGTTGGAACCGGCTTTTGACCTGCGATGAGCGTAAGCTCTTCAATCGCAGCTGCGACTTTTTTCTTGTCTGCGACGCCTTCGCCGAGACCCATATTCAAAACGATTTTTTCAACGCCCGGGATTTGCATGGAGTTCGAATATTTGAACTCTTCTTGCATCTTTGCACGGACTTCATCTTGATAGACCGCAGCGAGACGAGGTGTATACGGCTTAGCCATCGATGACTTCTCCCGATTTTTTGGCCACGCGGACCTTCTTACCGTCTTTTAGAACCTTAAAGCCGACGCGCGTCGCGACGTTATCACTTGGGTCAATATGAGCGACGTTTGAGATATGGATAGGCGCTTCAAAAGATTTGATGCCTCCATCCGGATCCGCTTGGCTTGGCTTGACGTGACGCTTCACAAGACGAACGCCTTTTACAACAACACGCTCTTGTGCTGGCGATACGCTGAGGACTTCGCCTTTGCGGCCTTTGTCATTGCCTGACAGCACGATGACATAATCGCCTTTTTTGATCTTAGCAGCCATGACTACAGGACCTCTGGTGCGAGAGAGACGATCTTCATCAGATTCTTCGTTGGGCTGGACTTCGCGCGAAGTTCGCGCGGCACAGGGCCGAAGATCCGCGTGCCGACCGGCTCGCCGTTAGTGTTGATGATAACAGCAGCATTGCCGTCAAAGCGAATGACAGACCCGTCGCGGCGCTGGATGTCCTTACGAACACGCACAACAACAGCACGGCGTACATCGCCTTTTTTAACTTTACCACGCGGCTGCGCTTCTTTGACGGAGACGACAATTACGTCGCCGACGCTAGCATAGCGTCGCTTTGATCCGCCCAGCACCTTAATGCACTGAACGCGACGTGCGCCGGAGTTATCCGCGACGTCTAGATTTGATTGCATTTGAATCATGCGATTCTCCTAAGCTTGGCAGTTTCGACCGCCGGGATTATTTCCCGGTGACGACTTCCCAGGTCTTCAGTTTTGATTTTGGCGGGCACTCAATAATGCGTACCTGCTCTCCGACCTTGATTGAGTTAGACTCATCATGGGCGTGATATTTCTTTGTCCGGCGGATCGTTTTCTTTAGCAGCGGGTGCAAGAAAGAGCGCTCGACTTTGACCACAATTGTTTTGTCAGTCTTGTCGGAGACAACGACACCTTGAAGGATACGTTTAGGCATGGGTTATGCCTCCTTTTTCGCAGCCGATTTTTTCTCGGCTTGAATTGTTTTAACGCGGGCGATGTCGCGGCGCACTTGGCGAACGCGAGCGGTCTTTTCGAGCTGGCCTGTTGCATCTTGGAAGCGCAGATTGAACTGCTCTTTCTTCAGTGTCAGCAAGGCGTCAGTGATTTGATCATCTGACATTGCGCGGATATCTTCGGGTTTCATGATCGCCTCTCCTATTCGCCTGGACGCGTGACAACTTTGGTCCGCACGGGCAATTTGGCCGCGCCAAGACGCAGAGCTTCGCGCGCCACATCATCTGGCACACCATCGATTTCAAACATGATCCGTCCCGGCTTTACTTTACAGGCCCAGAATTCAACAGAACCCTTACCTTTACCCATACGGACTTCGGTCGGCTTCTTTGTGACAGGCACATCAGGGAAGATGCGAATCCAAACCCGGCCAGAACGCTTCATGTGACGCGTAATCGCTCGGCGTGTGGCTTCGATTTGGCGTGCTGTGACGCGCTCAGCATCGAGAGATTTTAGGCCATATGAACCAAAGTTTAGCGATGTGCCACCCTTTGCCATGCCCTTAATCCGGCCCTTATGGGCCTTCCGGAATTTTGTACGTTTTGGTTGCAACATGCTGCGACCCTCTAATTAATTTGTGCGCGCAGGGCGGCGTCCGCCCTGACGGTCATTGCGCTGACGATCGCCACCGCGTGAACGCTCATTACCTTGCTCGGCCATGCGCTTTTCGTGAGCATATGGATCATGCTCCATAATCTCGCCCTTATTGATCCAAACCTTAATGCCGATGATGCCCATGGCTGTCATCGCACGGGCCGTTCCGTAATCAATATCCGCACGCATTGTGTGGAGCGGAACGGAGCCCTCTTGATATTGCTCAACACGCGCGATTTCTGCGCCGCCGAGACGTCCACCAAGTTTAATCTTACAGCCTTTAGCGCCCATGCGCATTGCGCTTTGAAGCGAGCGCTTCATAGCGCGGCGGAAAGAGACGCGGCGCTCAAGCTGCTGAGCAATGCCGTCAGCGACGAGATTTGCATCAACTTCTGGCTTGCGGACTTCCACGAGGTTGATGAAGACTTCGCCGTCAACCATCGCAGCAACCTTCTTACGAAGAACCTCAATGTCAGCCCCCTTTTTACCAATCACAACCCCCGGACGCGCCGTGTAAATTGTGATGCGGCAAGTTTTATGCGGACGCTCAATGACAATACGAGAAACAGAAGCGTTCTTTAGCTCACCCATTAAGAAAGACCGGATGGTCAAATCTTGATGAAGTAGATCGCCATATTCAGCTGTATTTGCGTACCAACGCGATGACCATGTCCGGTTAATACCAAGACGCAGGCCGATTGGATTAATCTTCTGACCCATTACGC
>CAZKHC010000209.1:0-2896 GCA_964552135.1 uncultured Algimonas sp.
TAACTCGGCTTCGAGCTCCTGATAATGGATAAGAATATCTGTTCGGGCATTTGCTCTGACTTCCTGAATATTTCGTCCCGTTTCTTCAAGAACAGGCAAGAGTTCTGCGCGCTGGGCTTCACTCTCAGGCTCAATGACATCCATTAATATCTGTGCGAAGCCAGCTTCGCTTAAGAGATTATTGAATTTGGCCAAACGGGACTGGACAACCTTTCCGGTTATAGCAGCCCCTAAAATCATGCCGACAAACAAGGTCAGTAAAAGTAGGGTAAGAGGTTTAATCATTGATCGTTGGGCCATGTGTCTTTCCTAGATAATAAAAAACATCTGCAGCGGTTCGGAAGGTAAACCGAACAGAGCATCAATTATAGGGATTTCGGCGGCCGCTACGCTCGCATTAGCAAACATGAAAACACAAGCTGTACCTAGAGACGGCAATCCTACCTTTGGAAAAAGGTTCCATAATCTATCTACGAAATCCGCATCAAACAGGACGGGGTGGCTTTCGGCTTCCCTGGCAATTTGATCCATGACCTTGGCCTGGAAGTCCGGCCCAAATGAGCTCGGTGCTTGCCCCTGCATGAGATTCGCCAGACCGATTTCGGCAGAGATTTGATTTTCCAATTCTGGATGACGCGCTTTCAGGTCCTGCAGCTCTTGCTGCTCCTCGGACGTCAAATTACCGTCGATAGCACGTTCAATTAAATACTGTGTGCGAATATCAGTCATTTCCAAAATCCTCTCTCAATTCTGCAGCCAGTTGAGCCTTTGCCCGGGACAGACGTGATAAAACTGTTCCTGTTTCAATGCCTAATATATACGCGACTTCGCGTGTGCTAAATCCTTGGATTAGGCGCAAGACAGCGACTGCACGAAATTCAGGCTTCAAACGGGTCATTGCTTTGCCGATCGCCTGTTTTAATTCAAAGTCCCGTCCTTGATCACTATCTGAAGCTATATAATTGTCCCATTTGGTGCTTTCGTCATCCGTCATGGAAAAGAAACGGGACATCTGTTTCTTGCGCCGTCTCAGACTATCCAGTGACGTGTTAATGGCGATACGGGTCACATAAGTCGACAATTTGGACTGTCCCTTGAACCGATCCAATGATTTATACAATTTGATCATTGTTTCCTGCCCTGCATCTTCAGCCTCGCTGCCCGGCCCCAGCATGCTGATGGTGGTAGACGCCACGATGCCTTCATACCGTCTGACGATTTCGCCAAAGGCTCTTTGATTGCCGCCTTTGACAGCTGCAATCAGGTCCGTATCCGAATAGTTCTCCAGCATTCTCATATACTTAGACGAATACACGGCGCAGAACATTCCCAATCAGAACAATTTTATTCAAAAAATATGGCTTTCTCGACCTTATCAAGTGGCGAACAAAAAAATCTGTGACGGTCAGGAATGTTCTTGGTCTGCCGAACGTCTAATAACCATCAAACAATATGAGGCAGGTGCGATCAGACACCAATCCTATACCTATTCGGAGTCCCCACATGAACTCTCATCTGTTATCAACCTCGTTTGCGGCTATGCTCGCTCTCACCTTATCAGCATGTTCTGGCAGTGGCAGCACAACACCCGTTTCGCCTCCTCCTCCTCCACCTCCACCGTCCAATAGCGCACCGGTGGTCGACGCCGGCGCTGATCAGAGCGTTGCGGAAGACGAGACGGTGCAGCTCTCACCGACCGTCAGTGACGCGGATAATGACACATTGACCTATAGCTGGTCCCGAATTTCCGGCCCCTATATGCAGTTCAGTGATAGCATGATCGAAGCTCCGAGTTTCATTGCACCAGATGTGGCTTCTCCGCAGGATATCGTCTTTGAGCTTTCAGTCAGCGACGGTACGGAAACCGTAACGGACAGTATAACTGTATCCGTGTCACCCGTCCCGGAAAGTCAACTTGTCAGTACGTTATTCAATGGTGCTTTGACGGCGGCTGACTATTGGGCCGAAGACCCCATGATCCTGTCAGCCGGTATGGGATTTGATAATATCATCGCCATTCCAGATATCACAGAGAGCGCCGTCCGTGACGCCGGAGGCGCATGGGTTGGTTCAGTCCAATGTACCAATGGGGACAATATCACGCTCACAACTGCGACCCCCCAGGAAGGGACTGCGAATGTTATCAAAGGACATTCTGCCTTTGATGATGGTTTGCCGATCGTGTTTAGCTGGCCTGTGGCTTTGGAAACGGCGGATGTCAGTGATTTCCAATTTACCCTCAATACAGGCGAGATTGTCTTTCCCAATGCCATTACCTTGCTCCCGAATTGGGAACTTAGTGAACGCAATGTCATTGTCGCATTCGGTGATTTTGGCAATCGTGGTCTGCTAGATGAATCTGATGCCGTGTTTCCTGTGCGCATCGATATTGTCGAAGATGCCACACCGCTCACGCTCGTCGGTCCAGGCGCTCAAGAAGTGAGCGCTGTGGGTTTGCACTGGACCACCGATAGATCTGCCTATGATACGGGCCCGGTTTTGGTGGGGGCCAAACTAAACGCTATCGGGAATGCCCCGCTGGGTGAAGGCGGTATACCTGTTCTTATGCTGAACTCGGGAATCTTCCCGAATGACGAGTTTGCGCTCTATGGCAACGACGCGGATTATCGGCTGCGGGTTTTGACAACGGGGGGTTTCTCCCCCGATGGATTGCGGGCATTGACTCCAGATAGTTATGAGAGTTTTTTCCGTGTCCATGTGCGAGGGGCCAATGGCGAAACCGTTCTTCTGGAAAATGTCGGCCAAGATTATCAAGTCGAAGGCGGGACTTTGCGGGTGTTAGGCCTTGCGGATCTGGGCCAACGCCGTGATCCTGATGCTGGCATTTATTACGATGACTGTTACACCGAAGATCGCGACAACTATATCGATATCA
>CAZKHC010000210.1:0-2868 GCA_964552135.1 uncultured Algimonas sp.
TATGGCTTGCTGATTATTTTCTTCTGTTACTTCTATGTGCCTTATGTCTTTAAGCCAGATGATGTTGCCGATAACCTCCGTAAGAATGGCGGCTTTCTGCCAGGTATTCGTCCAGGACAACGGACAGCGGAATATCTCACTTACGTGCTGTCGCGCCTCACCTTTATCGGCGCTTTCTATGTCGCCTTTGTGTGTGTTCTGCCCGAAGCCTTTATTGCGCGTTCCAGTGACGCAATTCCGGCCTCTGTTGCTTTGCTAATTGGCGGGATGAGCCTTTTGATTATTGTCTCCGTGACCTTAGACTCGGTCGCGCAAGTGCAATCGCATCTCATCGCGCATCAATATGAGGGGCTAATCAAGAAGTCCCGCATGCGCCGCAAGAAAAAGACGTAAGTTAGGGGATAGACGTGGCATTAAATCTGGTTCTTTTTGGTCCGCCTGCAGCAGGCAAGGGCACGCAGGCTAAACGCCTCGTCACAAACCGAGGGCTCATACAGCTTTCAACGGGCGACATGCTGCGTGCGGCCATCAAATCCGGATCTGAACTTGGTCAAAAAGTTGCAGGTATTATGAAAGCAGGTGACCTCGTCAGCGACGAGATCGTCATCGCGCTCATCTCAGAACAGCTCGATACGCAATCCGGCGCAGCTGGTTTTATCTTCGATGGTTTCCCGCGTACCGTCGCCCAAGCAGAAGCCTTGGACGAAGTTCTCCTAAAGCGCGGCGAATCGGTGGACTCGGTTATCCGTCTCAAAGTAGAGGATGCAGCAATCTTAGGACGGATTGCCAAGCGATTTGAGGAACAAGGCCGCAAGGACGACAACCCCGAAACGTTTAAACATCGTCTCGATACATATAACAAACAAACCGCCCCGCTGCTGCCTTATTATTCGGCGCAAGGGAAATTGACGGAAGTCAATGGCATGGCGGATATAGAAACGGTTGCAGCTTCGATTTCCGAAGTTCTCGACCGTCAGGCCTCTCCTAAAGGGGAGCCAAAAAAAGGGTTCTTTGCGCGCCTCTTCGGCGGGTAAAAATCCGATGGATTGAATGGGGGCAAATGTCCCTGAAGATTACACGCGTGGGCTGTTGACGCCGCCCTCGTTTAGGACTAATGGACCCGCTTTCGCGGCAGACCTTCGGCTACCGCCCCTTTTGCTATGGGGCAAGCTAAAGTCACGCCGAAACGAAAACCGGATTTAAGTATTGGAGGCCGCTCGTGGCTCGTATTGCTGGGGTAAATATCCCGACCAACAAACGCGTTGAAATCGCGCTGCGTTATATTCACGGTATCGGTCCGGCGAAAGCCACTGAAATCTGTGAAAAAGTAGGAATCAAGCGTGAGCGCCGCGTTCACGACCTGACTGACCAAGAAGTGTTGCAGATCCGCGAGACGATCGATGCTGATCATCAAGTTGAAGGTGACCTTCGCCGCGAAGTGTCTCAAAACATCAAACGCTTGATGGACATGGGTAACTACCGTGGGCTGCGTCATCGCCGGGGTCTGCCTGTTCGCGGTCAACGCACACATACAAATGCTCGTACTCGCAAGGGTCCCGCCAAAGCCATCGCCGGCAAGAAGAAGTAAGGTAGCTCACAATGGCTAAAGAACCAGCAGGCCGCGTCCGCCGCGCCGACCGGAAAAATATTACCTCCGGCGTTGCGCATATCAACGCGACATTTAACAATACAATGATCACCATCACGGATGCCCAAGGTAACGCCGTAGCTTGGTGTTCCGCAGGTGCAATGGGCTTTAAAGGCTCTCGGAAGTCGACGCCTTATGCGGCTCAGGTCGCATCAGAAGAAGCCGCCCGTAAGGCGGCTGAGCACGGTATGAATACATTAGAAGTCAATGTGAACGGACCAGGGTCGGGCCGTGAGTCAGCTGTCCGTGCTTTGCAGGCCGCTGGTTTTACAATCACGACCATTCGTGACGTAACGCCTATCCCACATAATGGCTGCCGTCCTCCGAAACGCCGCCGCGTCTAACGACGCATCGTGTTTGGGGTGGGTTACCTCAGACTCAGAGGATTTATTTTTCGACGTGTTTCCTCCTTCGAGGTACACGCCAAACGCTTAATTAGAGGCGAACACTGTGATTGAAAAAAACTGGCAAGAACTTATCCGTCCGATCAACCCGGAAATCGAACCGGGCCGTGACCCAGAGCGCAAAGCTCTGATTATTGCAGAACCGCTTGAGCGCGGTTTTGGTATGACACTCGGTAACGCGCTTCGCCGCGTGCTCCTGTCATCCTTGCAAGGCGCGGCTGTTTCGGCTGTCCAAATCGACGGCATCGTTCATGAATTTACATCTATTCCAAATGTCCGCGAAGATGTCACAAACATCGTGTTGAACATAAAAGGTCTAGCGGTACGTCTCCACGCTGACGGTCCAAAGAAGCTCCTTCTGCGTAAGCAAGGCGCGGGTCCCGTCACAGGTGCCGACATCGAAGAAACTGCTGACGTTGAAATCTTGAATAAGGACCACGTCATCTGCACAGCCGATGAAGGCGCTGACATCCGTATGGAGCTGACAGTGACCTCTGGGAAGGGATATGTGCCTGCCTCTGCATCGCGCCCCGAAGATGCGCCTATCGGCCTCATTTCAATCGATGCGCTTTACTCGCCTGTGAAACGCGTGGCTTACCGCGTTGAAGACACACGTGAAGGCCAAGTTCTCGATTATGATAAACTCATCATCGACATCGAAACAAATGCAGCCGTCACGCCAGAAGACGCTATCGCTGTTGCAGCGCGTATTCTGCAAGACCAATTCCAAGTCTTCGTCAACTTTGACGATCCGGAAGATGTGTCTCGCGGCGAAGAGAAGCCAGAACTCGACTTTAACCCAGCGCTTCTGCGTAA
>CAZKHC010000211.1:0-2867 GCA_964552135.1 uncultured Algimonas sp.
GAGTGCTATGAATACTTTGACAAGCTTCGGTACCTGTACTACCATGTATTAAAGTGTACAGATTACTAGAGAACACTGCGTCACGTGTCCATTTATTGAGGGATTCCAGCGCAGAAATCGTAGTATACTATACATGTATTGCAATATGTACAAAAGGTACAAAAGGTACAAAAGGTACAAAAGGTACAAAAGGTACGAAAGGTACAAAAGGTACAATATGTACATGACCACGTTACGTGGTAAATGACCAGTAGTAGAACACGAAGGGGGAGTAAGTACAGTATATAGAAAGTTGGATAGGCTTCTTCCGATGGTGGGTGGATCGACGATGGAATTGCAGAGCTACTTTAGGAACTGTTTCCACCATTGACGACGACCGTCGGCGTGTGATCGGATCGTGAGGAGATTATAGTTACTGGAGGTGGTTTCTTCCTCCCGGAGGGCCTCGCTCCCGGAGGGCCTCGCTTCAAACTTTGACTACAGTTACAATACTCCGGACGTGTGGCATGTGATTGGTAACCAACTCGTTCATTTGAAGTAATACTGTTACCGCTACTGTATGGGAAAGTAAGAAACCTATTTAGTATGTGAGCATGTCGGGTTGACATCTTGCACGACATGCATAAGTATATTCTAAGTAGTACAGTATTCCAAAAGTTGGTGCGTCATTCCGTTCCGGATAAACGCGGGGGTCACTTCTATTATTGACGCTGACTAAATGTGTTGTATTGGCCGGCACTTGCAACAATGTGCGGCGCCACGATGTGGTTGTGTATGCACTGCATTACCGGCAGGAGTGGGCCCAGGGCTGGTGCTGCAGTATCTGCAATGAGCGCACATATGCGCTTGACGACCATATAACAGGAGATTATATGCCACACATCACATTGTTCCGGAAGAATACTGGGGTGCGGTGCGTTGCCTGTAGTAGTCAGCGATGGTTGGTCGACAGGGAACACAGTAGCGTGGACAGGAAGCTGCCGTTTGCCGTGAAGTAAGAAGCACAGCATAGAAGTAATAATAGGAGCACACACAGTCGGTTGCACAGTATGGTGCAAGAAATGTGGTAGTTACTACAATAGACAACAGCTCTGTAAGAAAGAAGGAAAGGCATGGCATGAAACATCTTATGAAACACAACAGGAAGCACAACAGAGTTAGTGCGAATTCCACATATCCCACTGAGACTGCCACACCATCTCATACCTGCAACCCGCAGCAAAAATACATTTCGCCCACTCAACGACTTCACTTGTTTTCTTCCCCAATCGTACCATCTCGTACCGCTGCACACCCATCATTTATTCATTTATTTAGTTATTCATTCATCCATCACTTCATTCATTCACTCATTCATTCGTTCATTCTTTACTTCATTTATTTATTCATTCATCCTTTACTTCATTTAATCTACTTATTCATTCTTTACGTCATTCATTTATTTACTCTTTCATTCATCATTGTATATTTTATCGCACTACAAGTGGGTATTGGTAACCTCGAATATGTTTTACTGTAACATCTGAGCAGACTCCTCATGAGCTACTGTAGAAGGTTAAGCAATGCAAATCTTCCACAGTAGTTCGTAAGGACCCTGCTCAAATATTGCAGTGAAAAATTGTTCAAGTTTACCAACTACCATCCATGTATTGTACACTTTGACCTCCTTGCCGGGGATCAAACTAGAGACTCACCGTGGCACACAGAGGAGCTTCCTTGCAAGTGCAGTAAATGCCCTTACCCTTGCCCATCGCGTTGCGCGCGCGGGCTCCTTCTGGGACACAGAGCAGGCACTGGGTGCACTGCTCTCATCTCCCTCGCTCCCATCTGACTCTGTGCTGATGTCAGGCGTTGCCGGTGACATTGGCATTGCTGCCTGCACCGTGCAGTCGGACGGTAGTGATGTGCTCTGCATGCCCAGGAGATCCTCAACACGCGAGCAGGCGACGAGAAAGCGGACACGTCGTGTACCCCCGTCGATGTTGTGGCCACACGCGTCATCCACAACCGCATCTAGTATGTGCCGCAAACCACAAAGCTGTTCGTGGTCGCAGTACTTGATGTGGGTCATGTTGACGGCGAATGGGAACGTGTTGGAGGGTGTGGAGAGTTGGAAGAAAAAGACACAGCGTTGCGGAAACGGTTGTTTCGGGAGCGTATGTCGTGGACGTTTGTTGGTGCTGCTCGGTACTGCAGCGGATGATGGTGTAAAGTGGACGGGTGGGGTGTTATATAGACGATAGGGACGTTGCTGGGTGTGAAGGGCGGAATAGCATACCAGGTTGCACGCTTGCGCACCTGAGGAAACGCGCTGTGTGTGTGAATCACCCATTGTTCTTGGAAAGGGAAGATGCTTGTAGCTTTAATTAGAGCGGTCGACCTCGATTGACCAATAAGTTTCATTTTAGTGACGTTATATTCGAATGAAAGTGTGAGGATATACTCAATATTGTACAGCCTCGAGTAGGGTTATGTGTAACATATGAATTGTGGATTAGGTGGCAGTTTTGTCTGAAAATTTATGCAGATGCTGCGAGTAGTAATTAAAGCCGTCATAGTAGCGTAATAAACAAGCGCAGGCGTAATTTTTGCCGAGCCTGACCGGATTCTTAGCGAAATATATAAGGCCTCGAACTCCGAAAACCTCCATCACACCCTCCAACAACCAAAATAACAAGTTACCAAGCAGCCACCGAAATAGGAACACGCACTCCTCGCAATTATTTGTAACGTTTGTACCAGGTACCATTGCGTCACACATCCGACCACTGTCTCAAACCCTATTCCTCTCTGGATCTCTCCATTTCTCCGTGATGTGTCAAGGAGAAGCGTTGGTCGTGTGTTGTCGACCAGTGACAGGGAGATAA
>CAZKHC010000212.1:0-2835 GCA_964552135.1 uncultured Algimonas sp.
GAGCAAGGCGAAGCCCTTGCGGTCGGTATGGCAAAGGCCAATCCATTTGGCGACAAACCGCCCAAACCGGGCGAAGGTCCGTCGAAAACCGAACGCGAGACAGGGTCTTATGACGTCATGTTTATTGGCGATGCGCCAAACGGGACGCGCATCATTAGCTCAGTCAAAGGCGATAAGGACCCCGGATATGGCTCTACATCCAAAATGATTTCCGAAGCCGCGCTGACCCTTGTGCAGGATGTTAAAGGAAAAGGCGGCGTCTTGACGCCCGCGCCCGCCATGGCGGAGGCCTTGATAAAACGCCTGCAAGCCCATGCAGGACTGACATTCACGGTCGAAAAAGGCTAATTTCAAACAATTTCGTATGGAATTGACTTATTTGGTCAATTCTATATACGGTTTTGTATGAAAAATTGGTCAGACTATCCTATTTTCCTCGCTGTGGCGGAGGCAGGCTCTTTAACGGCCGCCGGACGCGCACTTGGCATGAGCCAGCCGACGGTCGGGCGCCGCATCCGTGCACTGGAAGATCATTTCGGAACATCCCTTCTCAAACGCGAGTCGGGATCCCTCATTCCAACAAATTTCGGCCAGTCCATGCTGGACCATATTCGCCGCATGCAAGACGAAGCCTCGGCGATCGATCGCTCCTCGGCGACGCTCGAAGACTCGCTCTCTGGTGTTGTCCGGCTTTCGGCGACGGAAGGTATCGGCACTAGCTGGCTTCCCGGCGTGATGCAAAAATTTCGATCCGATCATCCAGATGTTCTCATTGATATTGGTATTGGGTTTCAAAGCTTTAACCTGGCCCAGCGCGAAGCCGATATTGCTCTGCGCTGGCGAAGCCCCGGCGAGCAAAATTCCCTCATCGGACGCAAGGTCGCCGAAGTCGGCTTTGGCCTTTTTGCTTCGCCGGATTATCTTGCACGTCGCGGCGCGCCCAAAAAGCTTGAGGAACTAACCGATCATGACGGCGTAATCGCGCAAATCATGGACGGCAAATCCCTCTGGTTGATGGATAATGACGGCAAGATGATTTATGAACCCAAGCAGGTGACATTTAATACCAATTCGATTTGGGCCTTCGATCAAGCGCTGGTTCATGGCTATGGTATCGGCACTCTCCCCATGTGCGGATTAATAAATCGCGACCTCGGCCTTGTGCGGGTATTGCCGGAGATTGTTCATATGGAATCCCTTTATCTCGTGGCCCATCAAGACCTCAAACGCTCTATGCGCATTCGGGCTGTCTTTGATTATCTCGTCGGTGCATTCAAGGAAGACGCCGCCTTCTTCAAAGGGCTCAGTAATTCTCAATATGAATGTAAGAGCTGCGGCGTTAGCGTCGGCCAGAACATGTTGCCCCCGCGCATACATCAGCCTAGGAGCTTGCCGGAGGCTGCGGAATAACGCGCCTAGATATCTCTTTGGAGAGGACCGAGCAAACATATGTCTGATAAGACGATTGATTTCGGATTTGAAACCATCCCCGAAGATGAGAAGCGCGGACGCGTCAAAGGCGTGTTCGACTCGGTCGCCTCAAATTATGATTTGATGAATGACGCTATGAGTGTCGGCATTCACCGCGTCTGGAAAAATATGACCATCACGCGGCTCAATCCGCAACCCGGTGAGCGTCTTTTGGATGTGGCGGGCGGCACGGGCGATATTGCGCGGCGCTTTATCAAAGCCGCAGATGAGGTCCGAAACCGGCGCGGCGGCGACCCGGCCTCTGCCGTGATTTGCGATATCAATGACCAAATGCTCCTCGCGGGTATGGATCCCGAAAAAGATCGCGGCATGGATTTGACTCGGATTTGCGGCAATGCAGAAATGCTCCCTTTTGATGATGGCGAGTTTGACGCCGTGACCATTGCTTTCGGGATTCGAAATGTGACGGACCGCATGGCGGCGCTGCGCGAATTTCTTCGCGTGCTCAAACCCGGCGGCCGCCTTGGCATTCTCGAATTTTCAATGCCGCCGTCCAAAATGATTAGCACGGTTTATGACGCCTATAGTTTTGCCGTCATTCCGCGGCTTGGCGGATTGCTGGCGGGCGATAAGGATAGCTATCAATATCTCATTGAGAGCATTCGCAAATTTCCGAAACAAGAACAATTTGCGCAAATGATCCGCGAAGCGGGTTTTGCCAAAGTCTCCTATCAGGATTATTCAACAGGGATTGCCGCGCTGCATACGGGCTGGAAACTTTAGATAATTGTGCGAACAAAAAAGGCCGGCCCGAAGGTCAGCCTGTTTAATTCAAATATCCGACAAATCCGCGCTGCAAATCCCCTTTAGCGGCGCTTGTTTTTCCGCGCAGCATATTTTGCGTCGCGGCGCGCTTTTTGCGCCTTTTTCAAATCTTCTTGGGCCTTGGCTTGTGCTTCAATCGCGAGCTGCTTCTTGCGCGCTTCTTCAGCTTTTAAGGCCGCGGCGTCAGCTTCAGCCTTTTTGCGCTCTATTTTGCGTTTTTCTTCGCGTTCTTCACGGGCGGCGTTGCGCTTGGCGCGCTCTTCCATCCGCTTGGCTTTTTCAGCCGGATCCATTTCCTTTTCCTTAGCGCGCTTGAGCATGGCGAGTTTCGCCTCTTTTTGCGCCTTCAAGCGGTCGTTGAAATTCTGGCCGGGGATCATGTAAAAACCTTATGTAATCATCTGTATTTTAAGATGGCGCTATATCGCGAGTGTTGCGGAGAAAATCAAGAGCGGCTTTCAGGCGCACGAAGTGACAGTATTTGATCCTGTGAATCAAATACAACGGAGCGCTGAACGGCCATGCCGTTCGGGCGAAACGCAGACACAGAAATAAGCTCACCGCCCATCAAATCGACCA
>CAZKHC010000213.1:0-2833 GCA_964552135.1 uncultured Algimonas sp.
TAATGTCCCCGCCCCATCCAAGGCCAACTTGTAGAGAGTCAACGATAGATGTTCTTGCTTCTGAGGTAATTTCAAATCCTTCAAAATTATCACGTGTGAAGAAATTAACAACGCCTGCAACCGCTTCTGAGCCATATGTAGACGAGGCTCCGTCTGTCAAAACTTCGACGCGTTCTAGTGCATTGACGGGAAACTGGTTAGAATCGGTGAAAAGCTGTCCGGATGAGTCCGTGACTGGCGCAAGACCCGCACGGCGACCGTTTACTAGCGTCAAAGTTGAACCAATACCTAAACCTCTAAGTGAAAACTGGGATAATCCTTGTAAGTTATTCTGACTATTGGCGATTTGAGACCCTGAGTTTGCAGTAATGCCCTTAAACAAATCCTGAACACGAGCTGCGCCTGTATCCGCAAACTGTGTCTTATCGAGCGTTTGAACTGGCGATGGTGATTTAAAATCTTTCTTTCTCGAACGAATTAATGTGCCTGTGGCAACTACAACATCTTCATAGACGTCATCATCTTGCGAATCTTGTGCGCTTGCTGATGTCACACCTAAACATAGGCTCGCACCTCCAACCAGAACAAAACTGGCAGTGTTAGTTAGCAGGTTTTTAAGTGACAACCTGCTTTGGAATCCCGTGATTTTGGTCATGAAGTATCTCCCCTTAGTTGACCGATATCCCACCAAAATATGGATATGATCCAGTTAGATTGGTTATCAATTCAAATTTTCATCCCAGACTCAAAGCCTAGTTATGCATTAAACAATAGAAGCTTTAGAACCTTGTCAACTATTTTTATACAATTCGTTCAGTTTTTGAATTATATTTTCGTGTTTGTGATATTTTCGCAACTGACAGATTGGAGATAAATTTCCATGTCATTCATTTAAGTTATTGAATTATATATAATATTCATAAAATATGTCTCAACTCAAAACAAGTTGTATAAAAATCGAAGATGTCGGATCAAAATGATTTTGATACTAGAAATGCATAATCAAAAAGATTTTATTGTATAAATACAATCATCTGAATCAGTCTTAAGCCATTCACTCACTGATAGTTCCACCAGATGGGCAACCACAATTTCTTCGATTTTGTTATAAATAGCTAACAAATGGCATTGTTTCTTAGCTAAGTTAGGAATCTGGAGCTTATTTCTCGTCAAAGACTGTGTAGAACCCTAAACTGGTACTAAATAATTCATACAATATGTTCAGTAAAATTCTAATTTGGGAAATTATTGATTTTAGGCTATAGAGAAACCGCTAATTAGACATAAATTTATATTGGGCTTAATTCGATGAGCATTCCATCCTTACCAAAGCGACGAAAAAGAGACTTGATTTTAGACGAAGCAACCCTCTTGTTTAATGACCAAGGCTATCATGACACTCGCCTTGAAGATATTGCGATGAAGATTGGGACTGGCAAAACTAATATAAGCTACCACTTCAAGTCCAAGGAATCGATATTAGGCGAAGCCTATCTATTGGCATCCGATTTCTCTGATGCTCAGTTGGAACTGGCGTCGAAAGCCTCCACGGGTCTTGAGCGCGCCTTAGCCTTTATAAGGGCGCATCTACAAACGCATTCTAACACAATATCAGGCCACAGACCTCCTCTAACACTCATGAATGATTTCTCGGCCTTTCAGGAACCAGAGAGAACTGCGATGTCTTCACGCTTTGAAAAACACATTCAGGGCTTGAAGCAGTTTTTGAAAGCTGGCCTTACCGATGGTTCCGTTTCCATAACTTCGGTCGATGCGTCCACATTTTTTATTTTTAACGTCCTGCACTGGATCCCCAAATGGCTCGACGCAATTCACGAACGCCGACATGATGAAGCCATTGATGGATTGATTGAGTTGCTCAGAAATGGACTATCCAAAGATAAGAAGAGACCGGCCGCTATTCCATTATCGCGGTCAAATTCGGGAGACTATCCTGCTATCTTTGACAAAGAGACCAGGAATAGACTCAAAAAAGAGGCGTTCTTGAGAACAGGAACGCGTTACCTGAATACAAAAGGTTACAGGAATTTATCTCTGGATGACATTGCCAAGGACCTAGGTGTCACACGAGGGGCATTTTACTATCACATCGAAGATAAGGAATCTCTTTTCATCCAATGTTTTGATCGGAGCTGCAATTTAATTGAAGAAGCTCTTATAAGAGCTAACGAAAGTGAAGCTCCAGATGCCCTCACGGAATTGGAACAGGCCATGCGCTGGCTATTTGAAAATCATGTGACCAATTTAGATCCCCTCTTGAGAATGAATTTAATTCATGCTCTTCCGCCAGCACCAAAGGCCGCGATCAATGCACGACTAAGGAGACTGCAGGCCAGTTTTGCCGAACTGGTTGCCAACGGCATGCTGGACACGTCTGTCAGACCAATAGAAGTAGAGGCAAGCGAACAAATTATTTTTGGATCAATATTTGCGGGTAGCGGACATCGATTTGCCGCCACAAACCTAGACAAAACCTGGCAGATAATTGATCAACCCATGGCGGCCTCTGCCGTCTATTTTGAACCACTGTTAACTGGCTTGTCTTCTTAATAAAGTCATAGAGCAGACCATATCCAATGTCCGATTTGAGGGCTAAGCGTTGAAGTCGAAGATGCACTTTGCACTATCGGAAAGTATTGAATTCTAAAAAGAACTCATTTTCCATAGTACTGCTAGGGCGCTCTATGAGGGTAACACCACGTTCCCTGAGAGTCCTATTTTGGGCGTTTTAAGCCGCTGAGCTAATGTCTGCTTCTGCCCCAAAAGCGGACATTAAAGTCCAACTTTGGAATCTCGGTTTTGGTATTTAATG
>CAZKHC010000214.1:0-2816 GCA_964552135.1 uncultured Algimonas sp.
CAACGCCATCATTATCAATATCAATCACAGCCGAAGCAAAGAAAGGCAGGCTTTTTTCGATGGTGTAATCATGGCTAAAAGGCAGAATTGTTTCTGTAAATTTTGGAACCGAGGCAATCTCTTGGTCCGGATAACGATCTGTATTGGCTTGATGAAAAAAGAACCCAAGAAACCAGACGAGGCCGAGAATCACAACGCCAGGGATTAGTTCAACCCAAAACAGCCAATGTTTCCATGAGCGCGGCTTGAGAGATTTGGTAAAGCGGCCAAAGCGCGTATTATGCGGGCAGGCCTCGCGTTCACGGTTTACTAAAAAGAGAATGATTCCAGCAAAAAAAACCACAACGGCTGAGAAAAACAGCGCGCCATTATCATTATTGACGTTAATACCCAGCTTTGAAAATAAATGGAAGAAGATCGCGCCGCCCATGAGTGCGCTCGCACCGAGCCCGCCGAAAGCGTGAAGCTTTTGGCGATTAACAGTTTTGAGCTCTCCAGATTTAAACAGCTTATTACGCAACCAAACAAAAGCAGGAATGAGTAGTAGAATTGATGTTAAAAGTTCAAGAGACCCAATAACATAAGCCCCAATCGCGCCAAATATCCCGCCTATGGTGTCGCCCAGAAACCCGGACATCCATTTGCCTATGGTGCCGAAAATATGCTGTGTTTCAGGTGCACCACTGAATTTAAATGGCAGGGATGGTAAAAATACGGCAACTACGATCATGACTAAAATCCAACTGAGGATTTGGCGTGTCTTAGATGGAGATAAGTCGTCTACTGAATTTGTCATTGTTTTCACCAAGTATTATTTTTACAAATTATTCGTCCTATGAGGTTTTTAAAATTTTGCGCAAGCATTTTATGGTAACAAGTTAGTTATTAAAAATTTTGGACAATTATTATTGATTTGCTGACTTGAGTTACTGTTCTTTATTTTCATATTTGGGCGATTATTGAGCCAATTTGTTATCTCTAAGTCACTTAGGTGAGCACTTGTTAAGTTAATTAATTTAAGTCCAACCCTATGCATAATCCTATCAAAAGAAAATGGATAAATCTGTGTCTAAAATTATTTGCCATTTTTATTTTTGGAAGTGTGTTTCAAGTCAACGCTTATGCGCAAATTTGGTGGTCAACAGGTAATACCCCCAACTTCCTACCTGTTTTTGTTAGAGTCATTTGATTGTTTTGGGCTTTGCGCCGCGCCTGGTGATGATGGCGTCAAGTTCACGTGTCACACGAGCACCAGATAATAAGGTGTCAGTCAAAAGCGTTAAACACTCGCAGCTTTAATCATCAATAACGGCCAGAACGCGGAATCGACCGATCCGTGAAAGCATCACTGACAAAGTCTAAGCTTCGATTTAAAGCCACACATACCGAACGAGCTGACCGTTTGGCGCTACGCTGTGTCGATTCACGGGGTCGATTACAGTTGCTGCGCATTCATCAGAAAGGCAACACTGCGGGCATGTCCTGTTTAAAATGCAAATTTTGGCAGTCACTTGATGGGCTGTGAGCATATCCTTATGGGCGCATGTCATATCTTTTACCCGCACATGCATACCCGCCGCGCAACACCTCACCACATCGGCGAGAAGGGCATGGAAGCGCGAGAGCACACATGTGGGTTCAACAATCCGAAAGGACTGCCTCACTCAGGCTCACAGGCTGATTAGACAGCTAGGAGACATTTTAGAAATGCTCTCGAAGATTGTATATAAATATTAAGTTACTTTTAGGAGAAGTGTAAAAAACCGAAATTTTTGGAACTATGCTTAAAATTGCCTTGCGTTTCAGACCTATGGGTTAACATTCTGAACACAACTAAAGCGCGTATTTTAAAACAAAATTTATATCTTCAGGATATGCAGTTAAAAATAGTATTTCTTGTCTACGCCCCCGTCCCCTCGGGGATACTTCATCGGTCTTTTCTTATGAGAAGACCGATGATTTTTTATCGATTGCCGGTTTCAAATCCGAGCAAGTTCACAATATGTACGATGACCATAAATCCAACACTGATCGCCGCAAGCGCCATAAACATCCAAGGCGGCCTGACTCGCCGAAATTCCGTTTTTTCTTTGAAGTTCTGACGAAAGCCTAACATGGCAAGTCCGGCGCAAATGAGAAGCGCAAAAAGACTAATCAGCAGATCGTCGGTTTGGGACATTATTTTCGTTCGCTTTCGGTAAAGATTTGAGATCGGCTGGGCGACTAACACCGTGGCGCGTTTTGTGCCAGAGAAACCGTTTCCCCTTCAGCTCACTTAAGGCGCGAAGTGCGGGTGCAAATAATAAGAGCCAATATACCGGCATGGAGAGTGCGGATCGCATGAGATTGGGTTTGCCGGCACGGTGTACACCGACGAGGCCAATCAGGCACCCGATCGAAATAGAAAACATGAACGTAAGACTGTAAGTGAGGCCAATATCAAGCGGCACACTCACCCACCAAAGGACAAGTGCAAAGAGCGGCAAGCCGAGGACCACGGGTGTATAAAACACAATCGAAAGCAGCGTGATCCCGAGAGTGAGCTGAAGTGTAAAAAATCGCGAAAGACCCTGCATGCCGCCGGGGGCAAAAGGCTTGGCCATATGCACGTCCCAAGTTTGCATATAACCCTTGATCCAACGTGCGCGCTGCAGTCTCCAATCTGCGAAAATTGAAACGGCTTCTTCCTGTGTCGGTGGATGAATATACCCAATCCTATGTCCATAAGCAGAGAGGCGGAAAGATAGATCGGCATCTTCAGTAACATTATGCGCATCCCATCCGCCCATATCATCGAGCGCGCCTCGGCGGATATG
>CAZKHC010000215.1:0-2812 GCA_964552135.1 uncultured Algimonas sp.
ATCCGGTAGCAGACGATCCTGCGATTGTGGATCTTGATGAAGCACCGGCGATTGATATTGTTAAGGTTGCGGGCACCGCAGCCGACGGTGATGTGTTCACGATCAACGCCGCTGGCGATGTTCTGTACACCTACACCATTACCAACACGGGTAATACCTTCTTAACGGATCTACAATTGTCAGACGATGCCGGTACACCAACCGACACGACGGATGATTTAGCGACCGCTGATTTTACCTGTACGCCGGCCTTGAGTGGCACGTTTGCACCGGGCGCCAGCGCCGAGTGTACGGCGACCTTAGAAGTAACTGAAGACACCACCAACGTGGCGGACACCAGCGGTAATCCAACCGATGAAGACGGTACTGATCTACCAGGCTTGACTGATCCAGTAGCTGATGACGATGCGGTAGTTGAAATAGAAACGGTCAGTATCGGTAGTGTGGTTTTCCAAGATCTTAATGGCAATAGTACTCAAGATCCGAGCGATCCAGGAATTCCCGGAGCGATAGTCACCTTACTGGATGCCAGTGGTAATCCAGCCGTAGATGCGAATGGCGCACCTATTCCACCTCAAACAACCGGTCCGGATGGTGTCTACTTCTTCGATAATCTACTGCCAGATAGTTATATCGTTCAGGTTCAACCACCTGCCGGTGTGTTGCCAGTTCCTGTGCAAAATCCGTTAGATGACAATATTCCAAATGATTCGAATATCGAGACCGATCTAGGCGGCGGTGTTTTCCAAAGCCCAGTGATTGAGCTGTTCCCAGGATTTGAGCCAACAGATTTTATTCCATCTCCTTTTGCCGGTGATGATCAAGACGATGGTCCTGATGATAATAATGGTGATGAGACGGTTGATTTTGGTTTCTTCACGGCCGAAGCGGCGATTGATATTGTTAAAACCGCGGGTACCGCGGCTGATGGCAGCGTTTTCACTATTGATCCTCCGGGTGGCGATGTTGAGTACACCTATTTGGTAACAAATACGGGTGGTACTTTCTTAAGCAATCTTGTTGTTACGGACGATGCGGGTACTCCTGCTAATACAAGTGATGATGTGAATGTCACTGACTGTACGCCAGCATTGACTGGAACCTTTGCACCTGGTGAGAGCGCGACCTGTACCTTAACGCTGTCGATTGATGTGAATACCACTAATATTGCAAGCACCAGTGGTAACCCCACAGATGAAGATGGAGTCGATCTGCCAGGAATTCCTGATCCAACAGATAGCGATGATGCGGTGGTTGAATTGCAAGCAGTGATTAATCCGAGTTTGAATCTTTTCAAATCCGTTGCAGTCGTACCTAATGATGATGATGGCGATGGCACTTATGAGATTACCTTTAATTTGCTTATCGAAAATAATGGCGAAGCAGATCTTAACGAATTGCAAGTGGTTGATGATCTGATTGCGGCGATTAATGACCCGACACCTAATAATGCTACTGTGTCTAATGCTGTGGTGAACTTTGTTTCAGGCACGCCGTTGACTCCGAACCCTGCCTATACCGGTACAGGCGTCAACGAAATGTTAATTGGAACTGATCCATTCCCAGTGGGGTCCGTCTCTACTATTTCGGTAACTTTTGATTTTACGCCTGGTGATTTTCTTGGCCACTTCACCAACACAGCAACGGTGACAGGGGTAGATGATGTTGGTGTAGTTCTAGACGATGCGAGTGCCGCAATCTTTACGGTGTTGGTGCCAACCGTACCGATCAGTCTTGGGTCATTCGAGAGTAACGTTGTTGCGGATGGCGTATTACTGCGCTGGATAACTCAATCGGAAGTGGCGAACATTGGTTTCAATCTTTACGCGTTAGTCAACGATGAGTGGGTAACGCTAAACGATGAGCTAATCCTCAGCCAAGGCGATAGCGTTAGCTTGCAAAGCTACGAGTTCACAACTGATGTGAATGCACCGTTCTACTCTATAGGTGACGTGGATGTTAAAGGTGACGAGACACTGCATGGACCGTTTAGATTAGGTGAATTAGATGGTTCGATTGGTAAACGCCGCGATATTGACTGGGACTCAGAGCGAAGCGAGCGCGAGTCGAAAGCCACAGAGCGTAAACAGCGTCGTGAAGATGAACAAAGAGAGCGCACGGAGCGCAAGAAGCAACTGCTGCGTCAGTCTCAAGAGGCTGATTCGGCAAATAATCAGGAGGACACCTCTATGTTAGATCAATTCACACAATCACTAACTGGGCTTTTAGCAACGGCCTTAACTGCTATGATTCCAAGCGCGCATGCGCAACAAGCGATTGATTGGGTCAATCTGTCTACAACTGAAGCAGGTGTCCACGAAATTAGCTATACGCAACTTGCCATCTTCGGGGTAGACCTAGAAGGGCTGTCATCGAGCGATTTCAGTCTGACCAACCAAGGCCAAGCGGTGCCGGTACAAGTCACTGGTGGTAATACCTTTGGTCCAGGTTCCAGCATTCGCTTTATCGCAAAGTCGATCGACACGATCTACACCGACCAAAACATCTATACCTTGAGTAGCGGTGGCCCTTCAGCAACCGTCGGTAGTGCGCCCACCGCGATTTCCGCCCGTGCGCCCTTTGCCACAAGCTATTTGGCGAGCGCCACGTTTGCGCCACAATCAAGGTATTCATTTACCTCACCTGATGAGAGTGATCCTTGGTTCGCTACGCGTTTGGTATCAATTGACGCGCCAGTTAGTGACACCCTACAGTTAAATTTAGAGGATGTTGCTCTAGGTGGTAATTCACCTATTGGATTTAGGCAGGAATTTACCAATATAGTAGAGACGCAAGATGGAAATTATGTAGC
>CAZKHC010000216.1:0-2804 GCA_964552135.1 uncultured Algimonas sp.
GCACAGGCACAGGCTCAAATGACGGTTCCAAATTCTGAACCCAAAAGCCTTCTTGGGAAATTGCTTAAACGCTCACCCAAGCCTGCCCTTGCTGAGCCAATAAAGAACCCAAATATCCCGGTGGCCGCGGCCGTAGTACCGACTGGGTCAGGATCTCTCTTTAACAAGAATTTCCTACTTGGAGCGGTGGCAGGACTTGTCGTTGGAGCCTTTGTTCTCCCGATGGTAATTGATATGTTTACGGGAGGTGACGCCGAGCCAATTCAGGCCCAAGCCCACTCTCCGGCCCTGGCGCAGAGCCAGACAGCGCCTCAAACGGCAAGCTTACCTGGGTTGGATGTGAACGCTCCGGCACCCACAGACGGCGAAACCTTCCTCGATGCGGCAATCAGTTCCGAAGGCCAATAAAAGCGCTTTAGTTGTTTTTGCCGGCTTTCCGATCTCGCGCTTTTAACAAACGAAGACGCAGGGCGTTGATTTTGATAAATCCGCCCGCATCGGCCTGATCATAAACATCATCTTCTTCGAAGGTGACATGTTCCTGACTATAGAGCGAATAGGGACTATCGCGGCCAATAATATCGACGCTGCCCTTATAAAGCTTTAAGCGAACCGTACCCGTGACGAGTTCCTGTGAATGGTCGATGGCGGCCTGTAGCATTTCGCGCTCAGGGCTGAACCAATAGCCATTATAAATTAATTCGGCGTAGCGCGGCATAAGCTCATCTTTCAAATGAGCTGCGCCTTTATCCATCGTAATTTGTTCAATCCCGCGGTGGGCCATCAATAAAATCGTTCCGCCCGGGGTTTCGTAAATTCCCCGAGATTTCATACCAACAAAACGGTTCTCCAAAAGATCAAGACGCCCAATACCATTTGCTCCGCCGAGTTCATTAAGGCGCGTCAGAAGTGTGGCAGGCGACATGGCAACGCCGTTGATCGACACGGCGTCGCCGCGTTCGAACCCAACTTCGATAATCGTCGCTTTATCCGGGGCGTCTTCTGGCGAAACTGTGCGCTGATAAACATAATCTGGCGCTTCTTCATTCGGGTCTTCGAGAACCTTACCTTCGGAGGATGTATGCAGCAGATTCGCATCCACGGAGAACGGGGCCTCGCCGCGCTTATCCGCCGCGATTTCGATATCATGCTCTTCGGCATATTCGAGCAGCTTCGTGCGGGAGTTCAAATCCCATTCACGCCAAGGCGCAATAACTTTAATGTCAGGGTCAAGCGCGTAGTAACCGAGCTCGAAACGCACTTGGTCATTCCCTTTGCCTGTCGCGCCGTGACAGACCGCATCAGCGCCGACTTGATGAGCGATTTCAATCTGGCGTTTGGAAATCAATGGGCGCGCTATCGAGGTTCCGAGCAAATATAAGCCTTCATAAACCGCATTGGCGCGGAACATTGGGAAGACGAAATCGCGAACAAATTCTTCGCGCAAGTCATCAATGAAAATCTCTTTGACGCCCGCGGCTTCCGCCTTGCGGCGCGCCGGTTCCAATTCCTCACCTTGGCCTAAATCGGCCGTGAAGGTTACGACTTCGCAGCCTTTTTCATTTTGCAGCCATTTCAAAATGATTGAGGTATCCAATCCGCCGGAATAGGCGAGGACAACTTTTTTGGGTGAAGGCATAGTTTTACTCCGTTTGAGACGCGCCAATACCCCAAAAACGTTTACAAATGCTAGCGTGAGTTATAGGTCTTCGCATAAGTTTGGTGAGGGGGCCGTTCGAAATGTCATTTTTTCGTATTTTAGGACTCATTTGTATCGCGTGGCTAATGACCACGATGTCCGCGTGGGCACAAACAAGCGACCTCGAGACGGTGCCTGCGACTACGGAGGCTTCGGCTCCTTCGGTTGATACGAAAACGACCAATCAGAAAGTTTTAGAGCCAAAATCTGCTGGAGAAATCGATTTTGACGACCCTGCTGTTATCGCCGCGATAGAAGCCCGAGACGCCGCAGAGAAAGCAAAAGAAGACGCCGATAAAGCCCTAGCGGAGGCTGTACGTGAACAAATGGAGCTATCTTCCGCTGCGGAGGCGGGCGAAACGGGCCAAAAACCGTCAATCATCCCGAGCAATGCCGAAGAGGTCAAAGCGCTATTTGGGAAAATCGGCAATAAACTCATGGGTTGGCTGACAAGCCTCAAATTCTTAGCGCAAGTCGGCGCTATCATTCTGGCCTATATTCTCGCGCCCTTGATCGCTCGGATGTTGCGCAAACGCATATTTCTGTTTCGGGACAAACCCGCGGAAGACGTAAAACTAAAAGTCGTCCGCGACTATTTATACCGGAGCAATAAACTCTTACGCCCAATCGTCCTCGTCGGGTTGCTAATTTTATTTGGCGTTATTTTGAAAGCGGTTCCTGCCGCTGGCGATACGTGGCTTGTGAAGATCGCGCAGAGCCTTGCCGTTGTCTTCTTGCTTTACAAAGCCATCAAGGAATTCATTACTAATGATCTGTTCCAAAAACTCGCGGTTTGGACGGTCATCCCCCTCGCGCTGATTATGTTGTTTGGATATTACGACGATCTTCTCGGGACGCTGAACGGAGTTGAGCTTCTGCAGATGGGCGGAACACCCATCACGCTTATGACGGTTGTCTTGCTCCTTATTTTCGGCGCACTCTTTTTCAAAATCGGGAATATTGCGAATTCTAAAGGCCAGAACGCGATCCGCTCGCAAGAGGGTTTGGATATCGCGACGCAAGAGGTGGTTGGAAAGCTTTTCCAAATCGCGCTGTTTACGGTCATTTTTATTCTGGTCATGGGGGCCGCGAAAGTACCGCTATC